>CAKPDO010000010.1 GCA_934148985.1 uncultured Clostridia bacterium | reverse complement strand
TTTGGAGCAGCTAAATATTTAGGCTTAGACGAAAAATACCTAAATGGATTGGAACACGTATCATATGGAATGGTAAGACTAAAATCAGGAAAAATGTCAACAAGAGAAGGAACAGTTGTAAAACTTGAAGACCTACTAAATGAAGCAGTTTCAAGAGTTCAGAAAATAATAGAAGAAAAAGACCCTAACTTGGAAAACAAAGAAGATGTTGCAAAAAAAGTTGGAATTGGTGCGGTAGTATTTAACAACTTAGCAACAAATAGAATAAAAGACCAAGTTTTTGATTGGGATGAAGTTCTAAATTTTCAAGGAGAAACAGGACCTTATATTCAATATACTTATGTTAGAACAAAAAGTGTATTAGAAAAAGCTGGAAGCGTTCCAAAATTGGAAGACGTAGATTGCGAAAATCTAAAAGATGAGTATTCTTCGAAACTAATAAATATAATTTATAATTTTGAAGATACTTTAAAACAAGTAGTTGATAAAAATGAGCCATCAATTTTAGCTAGATATTTAATCGACTTAGCAAAAGCTTATAGTTCATTTTACAATGAAAATAAAATTATTAATGAAAATAAATCTCTTCAAGATGCTAGGGTTTTTCTAACATATTGTGTGGGAATTGTTTTAAATAAAGGCGCAGAATTATTGGGTATGGAAATGCCTGATAAGATGTAGGAAAAATTAGCACATTAGCACCTTGGCACATTTGGACCGGTTCTTTTTGTGCCAATTTGATTAAAATTATTTGAATAATTAAAAATTGGCACAAAAAGAACCGGTCCCAATGTGCCAAGGCGCCAACGTGCAAACGTGCCAGCAAAAGAAAGGAAGTTTTATTATGGAAAAAAGAAAAGTAGTTCTAGTAGGAACAGGATTTGTAGGAATGAGTTTTGCATACTCATTATTTAACCAAGGAGGAGTAAATGAATTAGTATTGATAGACGTGTTAAAAGAAAAAGCACAAGGTGAAGCATTAGACTTAGCTCATGGAATTGCATATGCACCAGCAAGAATGGATATAAGATATGGAGAATATGATGAATGTAAAGATGCAAACATAGTAGTAATAACAGCAGGTATAGCTCAAAAACAAGGGGGACAAACAAGGCTAGAGCTAGTTGATACAAATACAAAAATAATGAAATCAGTTGTAGAAAATGTTATGGCATCAGGATTTAAAGGAGTTTTTGTTGTTGCAAGTAACCCTGTTGATATAATGACATATGTAGTTCAAAAGGTATCTGGACTTCCAACAGGAAGAGTAATTGGCTCAGGAACTATGCTTGATACGGCAAGATTAAGATATTTATTAGGAGAAAGATTGAAGGTAAGCCCTAAAAATACTCATGCATATGTAATGGGAGAACATGGAGATTCTTCATTTGTACCATGGGAACATTGCTATGTAGGTTGTAAAAAATTGACAGATATAGCAAAAGATAGAAATCAAACATTAGAAGACCTTGAACAAATAAGAGATGATGTAAAAAATGCAGCTTATGAAATAATTGAAAAGAAAAAAGCAACATATTATGGAATAGGAATGGCTTTAACAAGATTAGTTACAGCAATATTAAATGATGAACAATCAATACTTACTGTTTCAGCATATTTAAATGGTGAATATAACGAAAAAGACATATATGTTGGAGTCCCAGCAATAATAACATCAAAGGGTGTAAGAGAACTTCTTGAATTACCATTAAGCGAAAAAGATCAAGAAAAATTGTCTAATAGTTGCAAAATCTTAAGAGAAACAATAGCTGGATTGGATTTATAATTTTTGTAATATAATTGTAATATAAAAGACATATTAAAAAGCTTGAAAAAAATATGCAAAAATGATATTATAAATTTAACTAGTTTTTTAGTATTTAATAAACAAAAGATAGGGGGAAAATACATGTTTATATTTGATTTAACTAATCCATTGACATTGTTGTTAGTTGTTTTAGCAACAGCTCTACTAATATTTCTAGGACAAGAAATTAAAAGAAGTTCAGTAGCAGTCGTACCACTAATTTCTTTCTTGGCATTACTAATAGTTCATGTTGTTCAAGTCTCAACTTTATCAACAGAGTATGCTTATTTAGCAAGCACATTATATAAATGTCTTGCTATAGATTTCTTGTTTATATTAGTTACATTCTTCTCTTATTTATGGGTTGACGACTTAGAGGCAAAAAAGAACAATATAAGAAGTATAGACAACAGTTTAGACTGGTTTTGGAAAGAAATATAAAAAGAAAAAGGGAAGATATAGTTTATATATCTTCTCTAGATTTTATGTAAAAAACAAATAAAACTATTGCTTTTTTGAAGTATGTGCTATATAATAGTGGGCATACTTGCTTTCATAGCTCAGTAGGTAGAGTGCAGCCTTGGTAAGGCTGAGGTCACGGGTTCGATTCCCGTTGAAAGCTCCAAACAAAGTAAAAAATATGAGCAATTATGGTCTAGGAAGGAATGAAGTCAAAAATGAAAATAGGAATCGTAGGACTTCCAAATGTTGGAAAAAGCACATTATTTAATAGTATAACAAAAGCAGGAGCAGAATCAGCAAATTATCCATTTTGTACAATAGAACCAAATGTTGGAATAGTAGCTGTTCCAGATGAAAGATTACAAAAATTAGGAAAAATGTATGAAACAAAAAAAATAACACCAGCGGTTGTGGAATTTGTAGACATAGCAGGACTTGTAAAAGGAGCAAGCAAAGGAGAGGGGCTAGGAAATAAATTTTTATCACATATAAGAGAAACAGATGCAATATGTGAAGTTGTAAGGTGTTTTGAAGATTCAAACATAGTTCATGTGGATGGAAGTATAGGTCCAATAAGAGATATAGAAACAATAAATTTAGAACTTATTTTTGCCGATATAGAAACTGTAGATAAAAGATTAGATAAGGCAAGAAAAATGTTAAAAGCTGATAAAAAATACCAATTAGAAATTGATTTATTAGAAAGAATAAAGCAAAATTTGGAAAATGGAATACCAGCTAGACAACTTGAATATAATGAAGATGAGCAAAATCTTGTAAAAGAAATGTTTTTATTAACAACAAAACCAATAATATATATAGCAAATATTTCGGAAGAACAGTTAGCTGATAGTGAAAATGACGAAAATGTAAAAAAAGTAAAAGAATATGCTAAAAAAGAAAAGGCCGAAGTTATTCCATTATGTGTAAAAGTAGAAGAAGAATTATCTACATTAGATGATGAAGATAAAAAAGAAATGCTTGATGCACTTGGTCTTAAAGAATCAGGACTAGACATATTAATAAAGAAAAGTTATAACCTACTAGGACTTATGTCATTTTTAACAGCAGGTGAGCCAGAAGTAAGAGCTTGGACAATAAAAAAAGGTACAAAAGCACCAAAAGCAGCTGGAAAAATTCACTCAGATATAGAAAGAGGATTCATAAAAGCAGAAGTAATATCATATGATGATCTTATTAAAGAAGGTTCTATGGTACAGGCAAGAGAAAAGGGACTTGTAAGACAAGAAGGAAAAGACTATATAATGCAAGAAGGAGATATAGTTTTATTTAAATTTAATGTATAGCCACTGGAAAAAAATGGAACAAAAAAAGTGGAAAATATACAAAAAATTGTATTGACATGAATAAAAAAATGTTGTAAAATATAAAAAGAGTTTAAAAAGAAGAAGTTAAATATAAATTAGTAAGGAGAGAATGAAGGATGAAAAATTTAAAAATGTTTAAAAAGGTATCAATTATATTTTTAGGATTAGTTTTTGCTATAGTATGTTCAGGAAAGGTCTTTGCTGCTGATGAAGGATTATTTACAACAATAGATTCAACAAACAATACATCAAATAGTGCAACAGATGGAAACAATACAGCAAATACAAACAATGACACAAATACTGATGCAAATAACACTGCAAATGGTTCACTAACAACAAACAGTGCAAACAATACAAATAATTCAATAAGAAATACATCTACAAATAACACAGCAAATACAAATAGAAATGTATCAAATACAGCTACACTTGCAAAAACAGGTTTGCCAAATACTGGTGCAATAATTGCTGTAGTATTGGTTGTATGTGGAATCTCAGCAATATATTCATATAAAAAAGTAAATGATTATAAAAAATTATAATACATAAAAATAAAAGTAAAAATAGCAATAAAAATATTGCTATTTTTATTTTTTTTTGATATCATAAAAAAGGAGGGGGAAAACGAATGAGAAACAAGATAACAACCATTATATTGACAATAGTTTTGATAGTATTAGTGATAGGAAGCGTAGCATTAGGAATGGCAATATATAGAGATATTGTAGGAACGAATTCTGAAGATATAATATATCAAATAGGAAACATTATTACTGAAGAACCAAAAGAAAAAGAAGATAAAAATTTGAATATTGTAAATCAAGGAATAAGTGGAACGGCACAGGCAAATATAGCAAACAATGCAAATACTGTACAAGGAGACAAAAGTAATACAGATATAACAATAAATAGATTTTTTTACAATCAGTTAGTAGAAAATCAAAAAATAATATATGATAAGCTATTTGAAAACAAAGATAAATTAAAACAAGGAACTTACAAAATAGATTTCAAGGAAACATTTAGTAAGATGCTATCAGATGAAGACGGTTCAAAAAGGCTTGGACAAGACTATCAAACAGCAATAGAGGCTTTTATGCATGATAATCCGGATTTATTTTATATAGATGTAAATAAAATGTATTTAAATATAAAAACTACGACCAAGTTTCTTACAACCAAAAATGAGGTATTTATATCAGCTAAAGATGGTGAAACATATCTATCAGATGAATTTCAAGATTTAGAACAAATAAATGCGGCAATTAATGAAATTGAAAAGGTAAAAAACAAAATAATAAATGATTTACCAGAATCAGATTATGACAAAATAATGAAAATACATGATTACTTGGTTGACACAATAGAGTATGATTCTACTTATCAAGCAATAGGAAGTTATGGTATTTATGGAGCATTAATAGGTAAAACATGTGTATGTGAGGGATATGCTAAATCTTTAAAATATTTAGCAAATGCAGCAGGCATAAAATGCGAAATAATGCAAGGAACGGCAACAAATAGTTCTGGAAAAACAGAAAGCCATGCTTGGAACTGTGTGAAAATAAATGGGATATGGTACGAAATAGACCCAACATGGGATGACCCTATTATAGTCGGGAGTGGATATAAAACAAATGTGTTTAAGTATAAATACTTTTTAAAGGGGTCAAACACATTCGAAAAAGACCATATATTATCAAATCAATTTTCACAAAATGGAAAAGAATTCGAATATCCAATAATAAGTAAAAGAGATTATTAAAAGAGACATTTTAAAAATTTGTCTCTTTTATTTTTTCAAAAACTATTGTATTTTTTTGAAAAAAACGTATAATATATAAATATAAAGTGAGGAATTTTATGGAAAATATATTAAATAAAATAATAGAATTAGATAGACAAGCAAAGCAAAAAGTGTTTCAGGCAAAGGAAAAAGAGGAAAATATTGAAAGCTATATAAGTAAAAAAATTGAAGAGGAAAAACAGACAATTGATAGTAAATATTTAAATAAAAAGAAAATAATTCAAGAAAAATATGATGAAAAATTAGAAAAAAGAAAAAAAGAAATTGATGAAGAAAATAAAAAAACAATTGACAAATTACATCAAATGTATGAAAATAGTAAACAACAAATTCTTGGAGAATTATTGAATGAAATTATTTGAAAAGGAAAAAAGAAATGGAAAATTTAACTATTAAATATCCAAATATTAACTCTAAGCTTAAAGGAATGTATTCAAAGAGAATTACGAAAAATGATTTAGAGGATTTAATAAAACAGAATAATATGAAAAATGCTGTTTTATTGCTAAAAAATAAATGTGATATATTTAAAAATGCTGATGAAAACATAGATAGATTAGAAATAGAAGCACTATTAGAAGAAGACGAAATTAACGATATATTAAAAATAAAAAAATTATTAAATAAAAGTGATCTGAAAATATTTGAAGCATTTATAAAAAGATATGAGATAAAATGTATAAAGAGTATGTTTAGAAAATTATTTTCAGATGACAAAACAGATGATATAATCATTCAAAATGTAAAAACGTGGACAGTAAAAATATTTAATGAAATAAAAGGAATAGAAACGGTTCAAAATTTTGATGAATTTTTTGAGGCTATAAAAAGAATGAAATATAATAAAATTTTCAAAAAATATCAAAATGAAGAAAAAATAAATGTTTTTAATGTTGAAAACGAAATTGATAAGATTTATTTTGAAAATTTGTATGATTTAGTAAGTGAACATAAGAATTTAAGAAAAATAGTTGGTTCAGAAATAGATTTATTAAATATCTTATGGATTTTTAGAATAAAAAAATATTATGATTTCAAAATAGAAGATTTAAAAAAAATACTCATAAAAAGATATTACAAAATAAAACCTGATTTAATAGAGGAGCTTATAAATTCAAAAACATACGAAGATTTATTGAAAATTATGGAAAAGACTGTATATAAATCAATATTTTTAGATGAAAATAGTATTGAGGAAAATATGGATCGATATTTATACAATATAAGTAAAAAAATTTTTCAAAATGATATTTGGTCAATTGCCTATATTTTAGCATATATAAATATGTTAGAATATGAAAATAATGACATAATTAATACGATAGAGGGAATAAGGTACAATATGGATAAAAGTGAAATCCTAAATAGACTTGTACGATAAGGGGGTTACAAGAAAAATGTCAATAGAGAAAGTAAAGCTTTTAGGAATTAAGGGAAACAGCAAAGATTTAGATAGATTTTTAGCAAATGTTTTGTTTAGTAGTGATGTTCAAATAGAAGATGCAAAGAAAATATATAATAAAAGTTGGAAATTAGAGTATTTTGAGTATGACTACAGAATAAAGGAAACATTAAAAAATTGTGAAAATTTGTTAAATAAACTTGAAATACAATACACAAAAGAAACTGATTTGGTATTGCTAGAAAATAAAATTCCGGAAATTGCAGATAAAATAAATCAAATAAATTCTGAATTTGAAGAATGCAAAAAAACAATTGTAGAAAATGAAAATGAAAATGAATTAGATATAGAGAAAATAAAAAATGTATCAAGAATTTTAGATATTGATATTGATATGGAAAAAATTTATGATTTAAAATATATAAAATTTAGATATGGAAGTATTCCTAAAAAAAATCTTGAGGAAATCAAGAAAGAATTAGATAGTTTAAATCTTATCTTATATGAAATAAAAGATGATGGAGAAAATAGTTGGATTTTATATTTTACAACAACAGAGTTTGTAAGTGAAGTAGATGGAATATTCAATATTCAAAAATTTGAGAGAGAATTATTTCCAGAAGATTTGGTAAAAAAGCCTAAAGAATATATAAAAGATAAAGAAAATCAAATTGGCCGAAAAAATGCTTTAATACAAAAAATGAAACTAAAAATAGAGAGCTTAAAAAAAGAAACAATGACTGTAGGATTAAGAATGTATAGGGAACTTCAAACTTATGACAAAATAAATACAATAAAGAAATATATAGTTCATGACCAAAATGGCGGATTTTATGTTGTGGCATGGATTCCAGAAACTAAATTAAAAGCTATGGAAAAAGTGCTTGATAGGTTGCCAGATATAGATTATGTAGTCAAAAGTGGAGAAAATCCGCCAACTAAACTTAAAAATAATAAATTTATAAAGCCTTTTGAGGAATTAGTAAAAATGTATGGAATGCCTAAAGTCGATGAGATTGACCCTACATGGTTTGTTACAATTTCAGTTTTTATAATGTTTGGTTTTATGTTTGGAGATGTTGGACATGGTTTAATATTTTTTATTTTAGGAATAATTTTACTTATAAAAAAGAAAAAAACATATGGAACAATTTTAACAGCAGGAGGCCTTTCGGCGATTATTTTTGGATTTTTGTATGGAAGCGTGTTTGGAAAAGAAGATATTATAAAACCGATTTTAATTAGTCCAATGAACAATATAAATACAATGCTCATTTATGGAATAGCTGTAGGAACAATTTTGATTATAATTGCTATGATGTTAAATATAGTAAATGGAATAAAAAACAAAGATATTAAAAAGATATTTTTAGATAAAAATGGACTAGCAGGAATTACATTGTATATGTTTGTTCTAATATGTGTTTCATATTATTTCTTAAAAGGAAAAATGTTGATTTCAATAAATGCCATAATTGCTATATCACTTATATTAATCATTATTATTATGTTTAATGATAGAATTATGGGATGGATTGAAAAGAAAAAAGATGAGGCAAACACGTCAATTGTTGAAAAGATATTTGAGATAATAGAAATGTTATTATCATTTTTAAGCAATACAATTTCATTTTTAAGATTAGCGGCTTTTGCAATAAACCACGCTGGACTTTGTATGGCTGTATATTTATTAGCGAATATGACAACTGGTGCAGGAAATGTTTTAATTGCTATTATAGGAAATGTGGTTGTATTAGTCTTAGAGGGATTAATCGTCGGTATTCAGACCTTAAGGCTTGAATATTATGAATTATTTAGTAGATTTTATGATGGAAGCGGAAAAGAGTATAAATCTATAAAAAAACAAATGGAGGAATTTTAGAATGTCAAAAAAAGTATGTATATTATTAATTATATTATTTATTGGGGTAACAGCTATTACAACAGCGGTTTATGGAGTAACTAAAAATAATTCGTTAAATGAAACAAAAGATACAAATGTTGTGGAAACGTCAATAAATTTGGAAAACAACAATGGAGTAGAGGCAATTAATATGCCTGAAATGCCTGTAAATCCAGAAATAACAGGAGAAAAGTCAAATCAAAGTTCAAGCACATCTTCATCATCTGGCATGGGCTTAATCGCAGCAGCTTTGGCTATTGGACTTTCAGCAATTGGTTCAGGTATAGCAGTTGCTGTTGTTGCATCTAGTGCTGTTGGGGCAATTAGTGAAAATCCAAGCTTATTAGGTAAGACTGTTATTTTTGCGGGTCTTGCAGAGGGTATAGCAATTTATGGCCTTATTATTGCTATTATGATTATAAGCAAAGTTTAATACTCATTGGGACCAAAAAGAACCGGTCCTGATGGGCCAGGCTGGGGAAAAAGGAGACTTTAATGAAAATATATTGTATAACAGAAAACCCTGATATAGAAATAGGATTAAAACTTGCAGGATGCCAAGGAATTACAATTAAGGAAAATGATAATATTGAAGACAAGATAAAACAAGTCATAGAAAACAAAGAAATTGGGATACTTGTAATAAGTAAGAGTATATATGAAAAAGAAACAGAAATGATTGATAAAATTAAATTTAGTAAAAAAGTCCCACTTATAACAATTATATAAATTGGAGGATAAAATAATAATGGGAATAAATGAAAAATTAAAGAAATTTGAACAAAGCATTAAAAATACAGCTAATGACGAATATGAAAAAATAAATGAAAATGTAGAAGAAGAAATCAAAAATAGTATTGAACAAGAAATACAAGAGTATGAAGAAAAAAAGTATGCAAATTATTTGAAAAATGTTCAAAAAATTGAAAAAGATTTTAATAAAAAAGTTTTTAATTATGAAATGAACAGTAAAAAACAAATAATTGATGAGGAAAACAGACTAAGGGAAATGATGAAAGATGAGGCTATTTTAAAGCTTAAAGATTTTACCAATAATGAAAAATATGAAAAGTTTCTTTTTCAGTCAATAGACCAAGGTTTTTCTAAAATGGACACCTTTAAAGGAACCTGTATTGGAATTACTAAAAAAGATATAGAAAAGTATCAAAAAAATATATCGCAAAAATATAATTTAAACATAAAAGAAATCGAAGATAAATATATAGGTGGATGTATTTTAGAAAATAATGAACAGGGAATTATAATAGATAATACTCTATTAAATATGATAGAGGAAAGATTGAAAGGATAAAATAATGCAAAAGAAATATATAATTTCAATTAATGGACCAGTAATAAAAGCTAAGGGTGAAGGCGATTTTGCAATGCATGACATTGTATATATTTCAGATGAAAAGATATTAGGCGAGGTAATAAAATTAACGGAAAATATTGCAACTATTCAGGTCTACGAAAGCACAACAGGCTTAAAAATTGGGCAAGAAGTAATTGGAGCAGAAGAACCATTTGCTTTAACTTTAGGTCCTGGAATAATAGGCAATATATTTGATGGTATCCAAAGACCTTTAAAATTTTTGAAAGATAAATATGGAGATTTTATTAAAAGAGGTGCATCTAATATTGGAGTTGATACAGAAAAAAAGTGGCATTTTGTACCAAAAGTTAATATTGGAGATAAAGTTACTTTAAATTCTGTAATTGGCGAAGTAAGGGAAAATGAAATTATTACAAATAAAATAATGAATAAATTTAAAAATGAGGCAAAGATTATTGAAATAGCAAGTGAAGGCGATTATACTGTTTGTGATACTATTGCTAAAATTGAAACTTTAGATGAAGAAAAACAGATACTTGAATTAAATATGACACAAAAATGGCCTGTTAGAAGACAAAGACCATATAAAAATAGACTTTCACTTACTGAACCATTAATTACAGGACAAAGAGTAATAGATACATTGTTTCCTATAGCAAAAGGTGGAACAGCGATGATACCAGGTGGTTTTGGAACAGGAAAGACAGTAACCCAACATCAGTTAGCTAAATGGTCAAATGCTGATATAATTGTATATATAGGCTGTGGAGAACGTGGAAATGAGATGACAGAGGTTCTAGAAGACTTTCCAAAACTTACTGACCCAAAATCAGGAAGACCGCTAATGGATAGAACAGTTTTGATTGCAAATACATCTAATATGCCAGTTGCAGCAAGAGAAACGTCAATATATACAGGAATTACGATTGCTGAATATTATAGAGATATGGGATATGATGTAGCGATAATGGCTGATTCTACATCTAGATGGGCAGAAGCACTTCGTGAAATATCAGGAAGACTAGAAGAAATGCCAGCTGAAGAGGGGTTCCCATCATATTTGCCATCAAGACTATCAGAATTTTATGGTAGGGCTGGACAAGTTGAAAATTTAAATGGAAGTATAGGTTCTGTAACGATTATAGGTGCCGTATCTCCACAAGGTTCGGATTTTTCTGAACCTGTTACTCAAAATACAAAACGATTTGTCCATGTATTCTGGGGACTAAATAGAACACTTGCTTATTCAAGGCATTATCCAGCAATTGATTGGAATATAAGTTATAGTGAATATGTAGATAATTTGTCAGATTGGTATGATGATAATGTCGACAGTGAGTTTTTAGAGTATAGAACCAAAATTGTTAAAATATTAGAAAAAGAAAATGAACTTCTTGAGATTGCAAGAGTTGTAGGACAAGATGTTTTGTCAGATGATAAAAAACTTTTATTAGAAATTGCAAGCAGCATAAGGATAGGCTTTTTACAGCAAAATTCTTTTAATGATATTGATACTGCTGTCCCTATTCGAAAACAATTTAAAATGATGGAAACTATTATTTTAATCTACGACAGAGCCCTAAAATTGATTAATAAAGGAATTCCAATTTCTGAAATTAAAAAGACAGGACTTTTGGAAGAATATAATGAAATTAAATATAATATTAAAAACGATGAAATTGAAAAAATTGATGATTTTAATGTTAGTATTAAGAATAGATTGAAGAAGTTGGAAGATGAATATAGGGAACATATTTAATTCTGGCGAGATGGGCACAATGGGACCGGTTCTTTTTGTGCCAATTTGGTTGAAATTATTTAAATAATTAAAAATTGGCACAAAAAGAACCGGTCCCATTGTGCCCAAGTGAGGTGAAAAACTTGAAAATAAAATATTTAGGTCTAGAAGAAATAAATGGGCCACTTGTATTTATAAAAACGCCAAAAGATGCATCATTTGAGGAACAAGTGGAAATAACATTAAAAAATGGTGAAAAAAGAATAGGAAATGTTTTGCGTTTAGATGATGATATAACAACAATCCAAGTATATAAAGGAACAAATGAAATTAATATAAAAGAAGTACAAACAGAGTTTATGGGTGAACCATTGAAAATAAAATTATCTCCGTTAATGTTAGGTAGAATATTTGATGGCGCAGGAAAACCTATTGATGGACTAGGAAATATTGAAACAAATATTTCAAGGGATATAAATTCTAATCCTATAAATCCTATTGCTAGAAAATATCCTCGTAATTATATTCATACAGGAATATCTACAATAGATGGACTAATTACATTAATAAGAGGACAAAAAATACCTATTTTTTCTGGTAGTGGACTAAATCATAATGAACTTGCCGAAAGAATAATAAGACAATCAGACATAACAGATGGAGGAAAATTTGCAATCGTATTTGGTCTTATGGGAGCAGAGTTTGAAACGGCTGAATTTTTTAGAAAAAGTTTTGAAGAAAATGGTGTACTTTCAAAAGTTGTAATGTTTCAAAATTTATCTAATGATGCATCAGTCGAAAGAATACTTACACCTAAAGTTGCGCTTACTTGTGCTGAATATTTAGCCTTTGATTTAGATTACCAGGTATTGGTTGTTTTAACAGATATGACTTCTTATGCTGAAGCTTTGAGAGAGGTATCAACATTAAAGGGAGAAATTCCAAGCAGAAAAGGATATCCTCGGATATTTGTATAGTGATTTAGCTTCAATTTATGAAAGAGCAGGTATGATTGAGGGAAGAACTGGTTCTATAACTCAAATTCCAATACTTACAATGCCAAATGATGATATATCACATCCAATACCTGATTTAACCGGATATATAACAGAAGGCCAAATTGTTTTAGGAAGAGATTTATATCAAAAAGGAATAAATCCACCAATTGACATTTTACAGTCACTTTCAAGACTTATGAAAGATGGAATTGGAAAAGGATATACAAGAGAAGACCATTCTAAACTTGCAGATAAGATATTCGCAGCCTATTCTAAGGTTCAAGATGTAAGAGCTTTAGCAACTGTACTTGGAGAGTCAGATTTGACTGAAGAGGATAAAAAATATCTAAAGTTTGGAAATGAGTTTGAAGATAAATTTGTTAATCAAGATAGTGGCGATAACCGTTCTATGGATGATACTTTAAATTTGATGGAAGAACTTTTGAAAATATTGGGATCATAGGGACCGGTTCTTTTTGGGCCCTGACCCATTGGGACCGGTTCTTTTTGTTCCCAATTTGAAAAGTGTGGTGTAAAAAATGGGAAAAATATATTTGTCAACGAAAAATAACCTACTAAAGCTACAAAATTCTATAAAAGAATATAAAAATGGACAAATGCTTATAGAAGAAAAAGAATTAATATTGAAAAATAAATTAGAAAGCTACAAAAATGAAGCTAAGAATACGCAAAATAGGTTAAATGATATTTTAAAAGATGCTGAAGATACCTTAAAAAAGGCAATTGTAGATGTAGGATTTGATGAGCTTATTGATATTTCAAATGCGATTAAAGATGATGACACAATAAATATTAAAAATGTAACTTTAATGGGAGTAGACATTCCATCTGTTATTTCAAGTAATTTAGAAATAGCACCTAATTATGGTTTTTATAATACAACAGCAGCTGTTGATGAAAGTATTATAAAATTTATTGAGGTAAAGAAAATAATAATAAAGCTTGCAGAAATTAACAATACTATGGCTCGTCTTCAAAATGCTATTGAAAAACTTGGAAGAAGGTCTAACGCTCTTAAAGAGGTTATTATTCCAAGAGATGAAAGGCTTGCAAAAAAAATTAGTTTGGATTTGGAAGAAGAAGAAAGAGATGAGTTTGTTAGGCTTAAGGTTGTGAAAAAGAACCAATAATAAAAAAATTATTTTTGTATGCATTTAAATTGTATGTAGGAAAATAGCAAAAAATATTGCTATTTTCTTATTTTTTTAGTACAATATAAAAAGCAAAAAGAGAAAGGTGTTGGTACAAATGAGACTAAAAATGCCATATGGAATATGGCACGAAATTTAAAATAACATAATTCTTGCAAAAAGGCTAAAAATGTAGTAAAATAGAAAAATAGTAAGAAAAGGAGTGAAAAAATGTCAAAACCAGTAGTAGCCATAATAGGAAGACCAAATGTTGGAAAATCAACATTCTTTAATTATATAGTAGGAAGTAGAATATCAATTGTAGAAGATACGCCAGGAGTTACAAGAGATAGAATATATGGGGAAAGCAATTGGAGAGGAAGAAACTTTACTTTAATAGATACAGGGGGAATTGAGCCTGAAAATAATGATGTAATATTAACTCAAATGAGACTTCAAGCCAATATCGCAATAGATATAGCTGATGTTATAATATTT
This sequence comes from uncultured Clostridia bacterium, assembly GCA_934148985.1. Lineage (GTDB taxonomy): Bacteria > Bacillota > Clostridia > TANB77 > CAG-508 > CAG-269. Next base: position 28,271 of record CAKPDO010000010.1, on the reverse strand, counting down.
TTAACAGATGTTCGTCAAGGAGTAACGGCAGCAGATGAAGAAATAGCTGTAATGTTAAAGAAATCAAAAAAGCCAGTAATACTTGTATGTAATAAAGTAGACAGTTTTCAAAAATTTGAAACAGATATATATGAATTTTATAAACTTGGAATGGGAGATCCTATGCCTGTATCAGCAAGCAATGCTCAAGGGATAGGAGATGTATTAGATGAGATTTATGAAAAACTTCCAAAAGAAGTAGATGAAGATGAATTTGATGAAAGAATAAAAGTTGCAGTAATTGGAAAGCCTAATGTTGGAAAATCTTCTTTAGTAAATAAAATTTTAGGAGAAAATAGAAATATTGTAAGTGATATTGCAGGTACTACTCGTGATGCAATAGATTCTTATTTTGAAAATGAAAATGGAAAATATTTATTTATAGATACGGCAGGAATTAGAAGAAAAAATAAGGTTACTGAAAAAATCGAAAAATATAGTGTGCTTAGGTCTTTATTTGCAATAGAAAGAGCTGATGTATGTTTGATGTTAATAGATGCAAATGAAGGAGTTACGGAACAAGATGCAAAAATTGCAGGAGAAGCACATGAAGCTGGAAAAGGAATTATAATTGTTGTAAATAAATGGGATGAATATGAAAAAGATACTGGAACATTAGAAAAATATAAAAAAGCAATATATGAAAAATTATCATATTTATCATATGCACCTATAATTTTTATATCAGCAAAAACTGGACAAAGAGTAGACAAACTTTTTGGAATGATAAATGATGTAAATAGTCAAAATTCAAAAAGAGTAACAACAAGCCAATTAAATCAAGTCATAAATGAGGCAATTGCTATTGTTCAACCACCATCTGATAAAGGAAAAAAATTAAAAATATTTTATGGAACACAAGCTTCAATTAAGCCACCAACATTTGTAATATTTGTAAATTCAAAAGAATTGTTCCACTTTTCATATGAAAGATATTTAGTAAATCAGATAAGAAAAGAATTTGGACTAGAGGGGACACCTATTAGGATAATTGTTAGAGAAAAATTGGAAAAAGATGTAAATTAATTAATGAATAGAACCACTAAATTTTTTTTAAGTGGTTCTATTTTGAAGGGAAGGCAAAATGAAATCTGAAAGTGAAGAAAAATCTAAATATAAAACCCAATGGCCAAAAGAGTTTGAAAGATTTGGCAAAGATGAAAAAGGAAACATTATAGTGCCAAAAGTACAATATAAAATAATTACAGATGAGCTTGGACCATGCAAACAAGCAAGTATGTGGATAAACATTAAAGATAAAGAATATTTAATAAAAAATTTTACATACGATGGAGGATTTACGAGACGCTGTGATTTTATAAAATATAATGGAAGAGCTAATATGCATATTTGTAAATACAATAATTTAATTGTCCCATATATTGGAAATATTATTTTTGACATAGACACTGTAAAATATTTTTTTGTTAAATTTTATGATAAAACGGAAGGAATTAAAACAAATTTAGAATACTTAGCTACATTTGATGAAAAAAGAGAAGGGGAAGAACTCTGGGAAGGAGCAAATATATTAAATGCAAACAAAGAAGGCGATACAGAAGATTTCTCGAAAAGAATGGAGCAAATCAAGGTATTTCTTAAATTAAGGCATTTTTCACAAGCACAAATTCAAAGTGTTACTGATGAATTTATAAAACAAGAAATTTTTAAAAAGACTGTGGAATACAGAGATAATCATAATTTTAATTGGTGTCTTGGAATTGACGGAAAAAATGTAAGATTATTCCCAGCATATGATTTTGATTTGTGCAGTGGTATAAGAAAAGAAAGACCAATTTATACATATTGTGATAATGGCAAAACTGATATAAAATCATTTATTGAACAATATAAAGATTTGCCATGGATTAAAGATTATTTAAAAGGCGTTATTGCAAGATTTTCGATTGAAGTTGTTTTACAAAAAGTAACACAAGAAACTAAAATTGAAATTCCTGAAAGAACCAAGAAATATTTTATAGATATGTATTCTGAAAAGAAGAAAAAAATGGAGGAACTTTATCGAGAAATTTTTATAAAAAGAGATAAAGGAGACGATGAAAGATGAATTTGATTCTTAAATGGAAAAGTAAACAGGGTAATATTTATGAACTAGGAGTTTTGACAAAAGAAAATGATATGTATATTTTCAAAATAAATGAAAAGGAATTAAAACTAGCTACACATGATGGCTGTATGGGAATTGGAAATTTCAGTTTGCTAAATAATGTCGAAAAGTCATTGAAGTTATTTGATTTTTTTAAAAACAGAATAGTTGACGAGGATAGTCCAAAACTTCAAAAGATATTAAAAAGATACAATTTGAAAAAATATGATGATATGCAAATTTTGAAGTTTACTGGAGCTAGAAGTATGAATGATAGATACTGGGTAGAAGAAATTTGATTTTTTTATTGGGACTGCTTCTTTTTGCGAAATGATGCGGTCCTATTGTAAAAAAAATCAAAATGTATTGACATATCGCTTTTTTTTCAATATAATGTTAGCCGAAGTTAACAAAAGGAGAGAAAAAATGATATCAAAAGCATTAGAAGAATACTTGAAAACTATGTATATTTTGCAAGTTCAAGGCAAAGAATTAAGAGTAACAGGCATTGCAAACCAAATGAACATAAGTAAGCCAAGTGTTACAAAGGCAATAAATAGTTTGAAAGAAAATGGACTAGTTGATTATGAAACATATGGGAAGATTGAGCTAACAGAAAACGGAAATGATTTAGCTAAAAAAATCTTAGAAGCATATGATATATCTTATGTATTTTTTAAAGATGTATTGGGACTAGATGATGAAGCATCAAAAAGAGAAGCTGAAAAATTAAAATTAACAATGGAGGATAATACTATAAATAATTTGGCAAAATACGTACATAAGGTTTTAAATTTGAGCGATTTGAATTGCGACTATGATATATCAAAAGAAAGATGTCGTATATGTAAAAGAAGGAAAGGAATATAAAAAATGAGTGAGAAGCTTTTAGAAATAAATGATTTATATGTAAATGCAGGAGAAAAAGAGATTTTAAAGGGAATAAATTTGAAAATAAATAAAGGAGAAATTCATGTTATAATGGGACCAAATGGTTCTGGAAAAACAACTACAGCAAATGCAATATTAAATAACCCATTATATAAAAAAGAAAAAGGTTCTATTATTTTTGATGGTGAAGATATAACAGATTTAAAAACTGATGAAATAGCAAGAAAAGGAGTTTTTATGTCTTTTCAATTGCCAGAAGAAATCCCAGGTATAACTGTGACTAATTTTTTGAAATATGCTAAAAATAAAATAACAGGAGAACCTGTGAAAATTTTTAAGTTTAGAGAAGAAGTTAAAAAACATATGGAAGAACTTCAAATGAAACCTGAATATAGTGAAAGAAGTTTAAATGTCGGATTTTCTGGAGGAGAGAAAAAGAAAAATGAAATTCTTCAAATGCTTGTTTTAAATCCTAAACTTGCAATTTTGGATGAAACTGATTCTGGACTTGATGTTGATGCTATTAAAACTGTTTCTAAGGGTGTAGAAATGTATAAAAATGATGATAATGCGGTTTTAATTATTACTCATAATACTAAAATTTTGCATAATTTAACGCCTGATTTTGTGCATATTTTGGTTGATGGAAAGATTGTTAAGACTGGAAATGCTGATTTAGCTAAAGAGATTGAAGAAAATGGATATAAGAATTATAAAAATAGGAACCGCTAGAGAAGCGGCTCCGGGTGAAGGGAAATTTTTAATGTTTATTTTTTCTCCTACTTTTGTAGGAAGAAATAATTTCCTCGACGCTATGGTTACTTTCCACTGGTTGTTGCGTTGACTGTGGGGTGGAAATTCCCTCTGCAATAATTTCCAGTAAAGAATGGATTGCTTTCAATTCAACAAGAATTTCTTCGTTTAAGTCTACCATATGGACCTCCCTTTGTTATGAATGTAAATTAACGATTACAAATATATTATACCACTAAATTAACATAAAATCAAGAAAAACAGAGAAGAAAAGAGCCACTCTAAAAGAGTGACTCCCGAGAGACCTACTTGTTGTCATCATTTTCATGATTAGTAGTGTATGTCTCTATCGTTTCTTGGACATCTTTTTCATCAAGTAGTTCAGGATCTAAGGTAATCAAGACTCCGTTACGCCAGATGAGTATTTGACCAGATGATTTGTCGTACATAGTAGACCTCCTTTGTGTATTGTGCTAATTGGCAAATTACGAAGGAAAGTATAACATAAAATTATAAAAAAATCAAATTTCGAAAGGAATTAAAAAATGAAAACAAACGTAGAAGAAATTAACAGAAACATCTATGATATAAGAAATCAAGATGACTATGACTTCAAAATAAAAAAAGGATTAACTCCTGAAATAATAAAAGAAATATCAAAACAAAAAAATGACCCAGAATGGATGGCAGAATTCAGGCTAAAAGCACTAGAAACATACAACAAACTAGAACTTCCAACATGGGGACCGGATTTATCAGAATTAAATATGGATGAGATAGCAACATATGTAAGACCGAAATCAAAAATGACAGACAACTGGGAAGATGTTCCAGAAGAAATAAAAGAAACATTTGATAAACTTCGGAATACCAGAAGCTGAGAAAAGGTCATTGGCTGGTGTTGGAGCACAATATGACTCAGAAGTAGTGTATCACAGCATGAAAAAAGAACTAATGGAACAAGGAGTAATTTACACAGATATGGAAACAGCTGTAAGAGAGTACCCAGAACTTGTAAAACCTCATTTCATGAAATGTGTACCAGTAACAGACCATAAATTTGTTGCCTTGCATGGCGCAGTATGGTCGGGAGGTTCATTTGTCTATGTGCCAAAAGGAGTAAAAGTAGATATTCCATTGCAGTCATATTTTAGATTAAATTCGCCAGAATCTGGACAATTTGAACATACTTTAATAATTGTAGAAGAAGGCGCATCACTTCATTTTATAGAAGGATGCAGTGCACCAAAATATAATAAAGTAAATTTACATGCTGGTTGTGTTGAATTATATGTAAAAGATAACGCATATTTAAGATATTCAACAATAGAAAATTGGTCTAAAAATATGTTAAACTTAAATACCAAAAAAGCAATTGTAGGAAAAAATGCTCAAATTGATTGGGTATCTGGTTCATTTGGTTCAAAAATATCAATGTTATATCCAATGAGCATTTTAAATGGAGATGGCGCCAAAACAGAATATACTGGAATATCATTTGCAGGAAAAGGACAAAATCTAGATACGGGATTTAAAGTAATCCATAATGCTCCAAATACATCAAGCTTAATAAATTCAAAATCAATTTCGAAAAATGGCGGAGCAGCGACTTATAGGGCTTTAGTTAGAATAAATGAAAATTCAAAAAATTCGAAATGTTCGGTATCATGCGAGTCGCTTATGTTAGATGATATTTCTAGGTCAGATACAATACCTGTAAATGACATAAGAACAGATGATGTAGAATTTTCACATGAGGCAAAAATAGGAAAAATAAGTGACCAATCAATATTTTATCTTATGAGTAGAGGATTATCAGAAGAAGATGCAAAAGCTATGATTGTAAGAGGCTTTGCAGACCCAATATCAAAGGAGCTTCCTATAGAGTATGCAGTAGAAATGAATAATTTGATAAATCTTGAATTAGATGGAGCAATCGGATAAGAGAAAGGAATAAAAATGACGAATTTAGAATTAAATCAAACTCCTATTAGAACAGCTAAAAATTATGGAATTAATAATACAAAACTAGAAAATATAAATATTCCAGAAAATATATCGAAATTTAATGGATTAGAAATTTCAAATAGCAAAGTAGTTATTAAAGAAGATGATTTTGAAAATAGTTTTAAATATGGAAATGGAGATATTTTAGCAAAACAAATTAAAGAAAAATCTAATAAAAGTTTAAATATTGAAATAAAGGAAAATTTAACTGAAGAATTATTTTTCGATTTTACATTTTCTAAAGACAATATGAATTTAATAGAAAATATTTTTATAAGAGCAAGTGAGAATGTAAAAGGAACAATAATTTTTAGATTTAAATCAATAGAAGATTTAGAATATTATCACAATGGACAAATAAAAATTGTGGCTGAGAAGAATTCAAAAATAAATATAGTAATATGTAATTTAATGAATAATAAAACTAACTATTTTTTAGCAATCGAGAATATAATAAAAGAAAATGCAGAAATTAAATATGTAACCGCTGAATTTGGCGGAAAAAACACTATAATAAATTATTATACATGCTTACAGGAAAAATGCGCGAATAACGAAATCAATACAATTTATTTAGGTGGAGAAAATCAAATAATAGATTTAAATTACATTGTTGAAGCATATGGAGAAAAAACAAATATAGATATGGACCTAAAAGGTGCGATAAATGGAAATTGCAAAAAACATTTCAAGGGAACAATTGATTTTAAAAGAGGATGCAAAAAATCAAAAGGTAATGAAAATGAATATTGCACAATTTTATCAGATAAAGCAAAATCAATAGCACTTCCAATGCTTTTGTGTACAGAAGAAGATGTTGAAGGTAATCATGCAACAGCAGCTGGTAAAATTGATAGTAAGAAATTATTTTATTTAATGACTAGAGGATTGAGTAAAGAAGATAGCGAGAAACTGATTGTTAGGGCTCAATTTAATAGTGTGTTAGAGAAAATTGAAAATGAAGAAGTTAGGAACGAGATATCAAGTAAGATTGATGAGAAAATATAGTTTTGTCCCAATGGAACAATGCCCTAAAAAGAACCGGTCCCAACGGAACAAGGAGGAAAAAATGAACATAAAACAAGATTTTCCACTACTACAAAACCAAAACATAGCGTACCTAGATAGTGGAGCAACAACACAAAAACCAAAACAAGTAATAGAAAAAATAAAAGAATTTTATGAAACATGCAATGCAAACCCACATAGAGGAGCATATACTCTAAGTATGGAAGCAACAGAAGTTTATGAAAATACAAGGACCAAAATTGCAAAGTTTATAAATGCAAGACATAGGGAAGAAATAATATTCAGTAAAAATGCATCTGAAAGCTTAAATTTGATTGCTTATTCTTATGGCATGGAAAATGTAAAAAAAGATGATGAGATAGTAATTTCTATAATGGAACATCATTCAAATTTAGTACCTTGGCAAAAAGTAAGCAAGGTTACTGGGGCAAAGTTGAATTATATGTATATAAACGATGAATTTGAGTTAACAGATGAAGAGATTGAAAGCAAAATAACAAATAATACTAAAATTGTTGGAATTACACATGTTTCAAATGTTTTGGGAACTATAAATAATGTGAAAAAAATTATTCAGTATGCACATAAAAAAGGCGCTATTGTTGTCCTTGATGTATCTCAAAGTATTCCGCACATGAAAATTGATGTACAAGAATTAGATGCGGATTTTGTAGTATTTTCAGGGCATAAAATGCTTGCACCACTTGGAATAGGCGTACTTTACGGTAAAAAAGAATTGTTAAATAAAATGTCTCCTTTTTTAATGGGAGGAGATATGATAGAATATGTTTACGAACAAGAAACAACTTTTGCACCATTGCCTAATAAATTTGAGGCTGGAACACAAAATGTTGAAGGAGTTGTAGGTTTAGGCGCAGCAATTGATTATATTGAGAATTTTGGGTATGATAAAATACAAGAAATTGAAGAAGAAATCGTTTCATATGCAAGAGAAAAATTATCTAAATTAGATTATTTAGATTTATATATGACACCTAATAAAGAAAATCATTCTAGTGTAATTTCTTTTAATATAAAAGGAGTACATCCACATGATGTTGCAAGCATTTTAGATAGTGAGGGGGTATGTGTTCGTTCACGGAAATCATTGTGCACAACCTCTTATGAGATTTTTAGGGATAGATTCAACATGTAGAGCAAGCTTTTATTTTTATAATACTAAAGAAGATGTTGATATGTTAATAAAAGGATTGGACAAGGCCTATAATATGTTTAAAAAATATATTGTTACAAAATGAAAAGAAAGGAATAGCCATGGAAGATTTAAATGATATTTATAATGAGTTAATAATGGAACACAGCATGAATTCATACAATAAAAAGAAGTTAAAAGATGTAAGCTATGAAGAAATTGGACACAACCCAAATTGTGGTGATGAGATTACATTAGAGGTAAAATTAGATGGTGATAAAATAGAGGATATGGCTTTTTCTGGCCATGGATGTGCAATTTCACAAGCTTCAACTTCTATAATGATAGATACCTTAAAAGGCAAAAATGTTAAAGAAGCAAAGGATATAATAGAAACATTTATTGGAATGATAAAAAGAGAAAATGAAAGCGAAGAAGATTTAGAAAAATTAGAAGATGCTATAGCATTTAAAAATATTGCTAATATGCCAGCAAGGGTAAAATGCGCACTTCTTGCATGGCATACTCTTGAAGATATACTAAATAAAAACGAACAAAACGGGAAAGGAAGCATTAATTGCTGTTGTAAATAAAATGGAAAATAAAAAGGTATTATTAGGTATGAGCGGCGGAGTAGATAGTTCTGTTTCAGCTCTACTTTTAAAAGAAAAAGGATATGAAGTAATTGGAACGACTTTAGAATTATTTGCTGGAAGCAGTTGTTGCAATACAAATACATATATAGATGCTAAAAATGTATGTAATCAAATAGGTGTACCTCATTTTATATTTAATTACAAGGAAGAATTTAAGAAGTATGTTATTGATGATTTTATAGATTGTTATGCAAATTGTAAAACTCCTAATCCATGTATAGAGTGCAATAAACATATGAAATTTGGACTAATGTGGGAAAAAGCTAAAGAAATGGGATGTAATTACATAGCAACAGGTCATTATGCAAAAACGGAGTTTTCAGATGAATACAAGAAAATGGTCTTGAAAAAATCAAATGCTGGTAAAAAAGACCAAAGTTATGTATTATGGAATATTCCAAAGGAATTAATAGAACATGTGGTATTTCCTTTATCTGATTTTGAGAGCAAAGATGAAATAAGAAAAATTGCAAGAGATAATAATTTAAAGGTTGCAAATAAACCAGACTCAGAGGACATATGTTTTATTCCAGATGGAAATTATAAAAAGTTTTTAGAGATAAATTCAGGATTAAAACCAAAAGAAGGAAATATCGTAAATTCTAAAGGAGAAGTATTAGGAAAACATACTGGATTATATAATTACACAATTGGGCAAAGAAAAGGTCTTGGAATTTCTAATAAAACACCTTTATTTGTTCTTGGATTTAATAGGGCAAGAAACGAAGTCATTGTCGGAGAAGAAAAAGAACTTTATAAGTCTGAATTGGAAGTTAATGATATTAATTTACTTTTATTTGATAAGATAGAGGATTGGACCAATGTTGAAGTAAAAACTAGATATTCGTCAAAACAAGCCAAAGCTAAAATTATACAAGATGAAAATAGAATTAAAGTTAAATTTGATGAGCCTCAAAGAGCGATTACTCCAGGACAATCAGCAGTGTTTTATATTGATGATATTGTAGTGGGTGGAGGAAAGATTATTATATAGAAAATTAATAAATAATTAATGAAATCTTAACAAAGTTATGCTATAATAACCTTGTTAAGATTTTTTAATATAAAAAGGGGAAAAGATGAAAATACTACTATATACAGAAAACGAAAAAATATTATCAAAAAGTGGTCTAGGAAAAGCAATAAAACATCAAATGAATGCATTAGATGCGGTAAATATAGAATATACAACAAATCCAAAAGATAACTACGATATAGCACACATAAATTTTTATGGGTTAAAATCATATATGCTAGCAAAAAAGTTGAAAAAGCAAGGAAAGAAAATAATATATCATGCACATAGCACAGAAGAAGACTTTAGAAATAGTTTTATATTTTCAAATCAAATATCGAAACTATTCAAAAAATGGCTAATAAAATGTTATACACTTGGTGATGCAATAATAACGCCAACAGAATATTCAAAAAAACTTTTAAAAAGTTATGGAATAAAAAATGATATATATGTAGTTTCAAACGGAGTGGAACTGAAAAATTTCGAACAAGACAAAGAAAAAGGAGAAGAATTTAGAAGAAAATATGATTTTAAAAAAGAAGACAAAGTAATTGTTGGAATTGGATTATATATTGAAAGAAAGGGAATTATAGATTTTGTAGAACTTGCTAAAAAAATGAAAGACTATAAATTCATATGGTTTGGGTATAGCCCACTTATATTTTCAAGAAAAAAAGTGAGAAAAGCAGTTAAGACAAAACTTGATAATTTGATTTTTGCAGGATATGTGGAACAAGAAACAATATGTAAGGCTTTAAATGGATGTGATGTATATATAGCCCCAACATTCGAAGAAACAGAAGGAATAACAATTATAGAAGCGGCAAGTTGTAAGACTAATATGGTTGTAAGAGATATACCTGTTTTTAAAGGATGGCTTGAGGATGAAAAAAATGTATATATGGCAAAAGATATTCAAGAATTTGAAAATAAAATTAAGAAAATTATTAGTGGTAAATTGCCAAGTCTTGTAGATGAAGCGTATAACATAGCAAATGAAAGAAAAAGCGAAAATATAGGCGAAAAATTAAAGAATGTTTATGAAGAGGTTTTAGGACAAAAGGAATACAAAATGAAGAAATAAAAGGGGAAAGTAAAATGAAAATAGGATTGTTTACAGATTCATATCCTCCATACATAAATGGGGTATCAACAAGTGTATATAATTTAAGAGAAGCATTGAAAAAACTAGGACACACAGTTTATATCGTAACAGTAAATAATAGTATAATAAAACATGTATATGATGAAAATGAAAAAATATTAAGATTGCCAGGAATACCTATAGGAATATATGATTACAGATTTAGTGAAATATATTCACATTCAATGATAAAATTGATAAAAAGCTGGAATTTAGATGTAATACATTCACACACAGAATTTGGAATAGGAATATTTGCAAGAATACTTTCAAAAAAATTCAAAATACCTCTAGTTCATACATATCATACATTATACGAGGATTATACACATTATATTACACATAATCATTTTGATAAATTAAGCAAAAAAATTGTTAAAGACCTAACAAAAATATATTGTGTGAAGACAGCAAAAAAAACAATTGTCCCAACAGATAAAATATATAAATTATTTAAAGAAAAATATATGATAACCAAAAATATATGTGTAATTCCGAGTGGAATAGATATTGAGAGATTTTTTGAAGAAAATGTTGAGAAAGACAAAGTTGTGCAAATAAAAGAAAAATACGGAATAACGAAAGATGATTTCACAATTATATTTGTTGGAAGATTAGCACCGGAAAAAAATATAGAGTTTTTGCTAAATGCACAGAAAAAAATAGTCGAAAAGAAAATTAACAATATAAAACTATTAATAGTGGGAGATGGTCCTGATAAAGAAAATTATATAAATATATCAAGAAAGCTAAATATTTTTGACAAGGTAATTTTTACAGGAAAAATACCACAAGACCAAATACAATATTATTATCAATGTGCAGATGCATTTGTAACAGCTTCAAACACTGAAACACAAGGATTAACTGTAATAGAAGCAATGGCAGCAGGGGTTGTTCCAATTTGTATAAATGATATGGCGTTTATTCAAATGCTCCCTAAAAAAAGCTTATTTAGTAATCAAAACGAATACATAAATCAAATTGTAGCATTTTCATCAAATGAGAATTTAAGAAAAGAATATAAAAAAGAAATTAGAAAAAAAGCTGAAGAATACAGTTCGATAACATATGCTCAAAGGGTACTTGGAGTTTATAATGGCGTATTAAATGGTGGCAAAAAAGATAGTGCATTAAAGAATAGGAATTTAGAAAATGGAAAAGAAAAAATGGTTGAAGAATTTGTTTAATATAGTAACTATTATTATGACTGTATTAATTGTAATTTTTATTATATATGGAATAAGATTAGGAATATTTAAAGATAAAAATATTTTAATTGATTATATGAGAAAATTTGGGGTAATAGCACCTTTAGTCTTTATATTTATTCAAATTATACAAGTTATATTTCCTGTAATACCAGGGGGAGCAAGTTGCCTAGCAGGTGTTCTTGCGTTTGGGCCTGTTGAGGGATTTATTTATAATGAAATCGGATTAGTGGCAGGCTCTGTTGCAGCATATTATTTGTCTAAAATATATGGTATTAAGCTTATAAATAGTTTATTTAAAAAAGAACAGGTTGATAAATATTTAAATTATATAAGAACCAATAAATTTGAAAAAATATTTTTATGGGGAATTGTTTTACCAGGGCTTCCTGATGACCTTTTATGCTATATTTCAGGGCTTAGCAATATTTCTTTTAAAAAATTTTTAGCAATTGTTGTTCTTGGAAAACCTTTTACTTTAATTATGTATAGTGTTTTTGCACAAGTGATTTAATTTGCGTAAAATGTCCCAAAGGGACCGGTTCTTTTTGGGACAAAGGAAAAAAGATGTGATAGCTCGTTATTTAAAATTGGTTTTATGTTGACTTACGAACAAAAATGTGGTATAATAAAATTGCAAAAACGCACTAATGTTAGCAGAACTGTTAAGCTAACGACAGAGTGCAAAAGAAAAGGAGAAAAGCTTATGAACAGCAAAACAACAAGAATCAAGGAAACATTAACAAATGGATGCAGCACAGCATGGCGGGAAGCAAAGCCGTTAATAAGGGCTTTTCTGATTGCCCTGTTGTCTATGGGTCAGCGTCTGATTGAGTTCTATGAGGATGCGATTGATGAAGTGACTGAGGAAGTAGAGGAACGCGTTTTCTCAGAACATCCTAGAATTAGCCGAATATTTGCGCACGTTTTGTTTTGGAGTGCAATAGGATGCGGCATAGTAGTAGTGGATCTAGCTAATAGCACAAGACTCTGGTTTCTGGCACTTAATAAGGAACAAATCAATGCTTTAATAAATCTGGTCTTTGTGGTAGTAGTAGGTTATTTTGCTTTTATCATTCTATTGACAGGAGTGCTTAAAAGCATTGTAGAAAACGGCTTTATTAAAACGGTATTAGAAATTGCGGTACTGTTTTTGGCTGTGAAAGGTTTGTCGTTAATATTTGCATGGACGTTGACTCTCAATTTTGGAGTTGAGACACCATCACTTGATACGCTTGTTTACCGGGCAGCAATGCTACCGGAAACGGTGATCAACATGATAAACCACCAGTTGATCCCTTGGATTATGGAGAACTACCATATTCTCTTTAACAAGTAAAAAAAATTTTCTTTTGCTTCCCCGGGCCATAAATAATGGCCCGGGGATCTCTTTTTCATTGCAAAATTATTTTAAAGATTACTAATTTTTGGAGTTGACAAAAACTAAGCAAAAGTTTAAAATTACAATAGGTGATTTTATGGGTGCAAAAGAAAAGAGAAAAATAAGTAAAATAGTCTTTTTAATAGCTTTTTTGATGATTGTAATAATGCTAATATATATAAAAACTGTAAATAGCAAAGAAAGCTATGCGACAGATGAAAAGGCTCTAGATGAAGCGAATTTTAGAATAAGTAATGCAAAAGCCATTGATATAAATGAGATAATACAAAAAAACACTAAAAGCAAAAAAGAAGAAATATATGAAAAGCAAGAAGAACTAGAATACATAACAAAATATAGAAATAATGATGAGCTATATAAAGGTACTACTAAAGTTTCACAAGATGGAAAAAATGGAATTCAAACAATAATAATGAAAAAAAATTATGATGATAATGGAAATGTAATAAATGAAGAACAAGTAGGGTGTGTAGTCACAAAATCATCTATAAATAAAATAATAGATATTGGAACAAAAATATATGTTCAGCCAGAACAATCGGCAAAAACAAGTAATACAAATATAACGATGGACATTGAGTTAAACAAACCATCAGGATTTACAGAAGAACAATTTAAACAAGCACTTACAGATAGTAAAGATGTAAATAAAATATTTGAGAACAATTCTAAATATTTTTATTACATAGAAAAAGAATATAATATAAATGGAATGTTTGTTGCGGCAATAGGAATACACGAAAGTGCATGGGGAACTTCAAAAATTGCAAAAAACAAATACAATTTATTTGGATATGGAGCATATGATTCTAATCCGTATAATGGAGCATACTCATTTTCAGATTATTCGGAATCTATAGACTTAATTGCAAGAGTATTAGTGAAATATTATATAAATCCATCAGGAACAAAAATTTATGATGGACAGGTTGCATCTGGAAAATATTACAATGGAAATACGATATCAGGGGTTAATAAAAAATATGCAACAGACCCAAATTGGAAAAATGGTGTATATAAACATATGAGCTACTTATATAACAAAATATAAAGCAAAGTTTTTGACTTTTTTTCAAAAACAACTTGCTATTTTTTGGATAGTATTGTATGATATAAGGGTAAAAAAAAGAATGGAATAATGGTTCTAGAGGGGGAAAATAAATGAAAAAAAATATGACATTAGCAGTAACGGTACTAATGATAATAATATTAGGTTTATTTAGCATGGGAAAAGTATATGCAGCAAATAATACAAGCAATAATACAAGCGAAAGAGTTATACAAGAAAGCACAGAAAGTAAACTAGTAGAACTAAAAGAAAAAGAATTAAAATCATTAGAGGACTATCAAGAAACATATAATTCAAAATCTTATGGATTAACAGCATATATTTTACATAAAGTTCAAATATATAGCATACCATTTTGTTTTTTAGGAATAATTGTTGGTGCAATATGTAGTTATGTTTTAGGAATAAGACATCTAGAAACACAAGAAAAGGGACTGGCTTTGATGGTATCATTTGTAACTTTAGCTATAATTTGTCAGGTGCTACCACTTATATTTACTATAGTTGTAAAATTTGGAAGGGAGTAAAAGTAGAATGAAAGTTTTATTTGCAGTAAATGATGAAAATATTTCAGCATCAATTGTTAAAAAATATCAAAAGCAATATAAGGAAATAATTTCATATAAAAATGTTTATTATTTTAATGCCATTTTAAAAGAATTACAAAGAAACAAAAACTATGATAGGGTAGTAATAAGTGAAGACTTAGAAGAGTTTACAAGTTCTAGCTTAGAACAAAAAGATAAATTTATCTTTGACAGGTTAGACAATATAAGTGATGAGGCTGTAACAACTGACGGTGTAGATATTCCAATAATTTTAATATGTTCAGAGAGAAGGACAACATCAGAAGATATCTTGGTAAAATTATTTGGAATAGGAATATATAATGCAATTTTAGGAAAAGATAGAACAACAGAAGAGGTTTGTAGGTTAATAAACAAGCCAAGGTCAAAAAAAGAAGCAAAAATATATTATAAAATAGATTCAGAAGATGTGAAATATACAGTAGAAAGTGACACAGATGTAAGCGAAGTTGAAATGCAAAATATATTAATGCATTTTAAAAAATTAGGCCCAAATGAAGAAAAATATGCAGAAAGCTTTAAAAATATAGTATCACAATACAATGAGGCTCAGCTTAAAGTTATAATAGCTGTTTTGCCAAAAAATGTAAAAGAAGTACTTCAAGATACATCTAAAGAATATAGAAAATTAGTTTTTGGGAATGAAAACAATATAAATGGCGAACAAGCAGGTACAAAGTCAAGAGGAAGAAAAGGCACAAGTGAACAATTACTAAATGTAGAGTCAAATCAAGTAAGAACTAAGCCAGTTGTTGTTCCTACAACATTACATGGAAATGTGTATGTAAATATTGACAGAAAAACAACAAAACAACCAGTAGAAGAAGTAAAGAATGAAGACGAATTTGTTGTAGAACCAAATATAGAAGAAAAGCCAAAAAGAGGAAGAGGAAGACCGCCTAAAGCTGAAAACGTAGCAGTTACAGAAAATGTTCAAACACAAACAAAGCCAGCTAGAAGAGGAAGACCACCTAAAAATACTAGAACATTAGAAGAACAAAATGAACAAATAAAATTAGATGTTTTACCAGGATTTGAGGATATAGAAGATGATGATGCACAAGATATAAATAGCTTGAATGCAATAGAAGAAAATGCAAATACATCAAGAAATAAAAGAAATGAAGAAAATAATAGTAGCATTTTACCAGGTTTTGATGAAGATGATTATGAAGATGATGAATTTGTAGGTAATGCAGGACATGACGAAGAAGATAACTATACTGATTTTGATCCAAGAGATATTGGAAACCCAAATAGGAAAAGAACAAGCAGAGAAGAAATATATGTAAGTCAAGGTAATAGTATGCAAGAATATGACAATACATTTGAAAATAGTGAATTTGAGAGCTTATTAACAAGTGAGAAAAAAATAGTAGCATTTGTAGGGACAAGCAAAAATGGAACATCCTTTATAGTAAATAATGTTGCTCAAATTTTGTCAGGAATGGGAATTAATACAGCAATATTAGATGTTACACAAAATAAAAGTGCTTATTATATATACACAAATAATGAAGACGAATTAAGAAACATAGCTGTAAATTCTATAGAAGGATTAGTAGCTAGAAGAGCCGAAGGAGTAAAAGTTAATAACAATTTAACTGTATATACAAGTACTCCAAAACAAAATGACTTAATAAAAAATTCTCATCCAATATTAGAAACAATTGTAAAAGCACATTCTTTAGTATTATTGGATTGCGATTTTTATACACCTGTAGAATATTTTGACAAAGCACAAGAAATATATTTAGTACAATCAATGGATGTCCTTACAATACAGGCATTAACTGAATTCTTAAGAGATTTACAAACAAAAAATGCTTTAGAAGAAAGCAAAATAAGAATAGTATTAAATAAAGTGCTAAAATTAAAAGGAGTTACAGGAAAAAGTATTGTCGGAGGAATGTCAAAATATAATGACCCAGAAATGGAATACATGAAAGATTTATTTGACAGAAATACGGTAAAAATAGCAGCACAAATACCATTCGATGAGGATGTATACGTAAAATATCTTGAAAGTTTAATAGAATGTCAAATAAAACTAAATGGATATCCTAAAGAAATGAAAGCCAAACTTACAGCATTAGCTGAAAACATTTATCCATTATTGCCAAATAATAGTAATAAGAACCAAAAAAATAAAAAAGGATATAATAATCAATATTCAAATTCATTCTCACAAGACATGAATGCAACATTAAATAATATGAGAAATAAATATTAGAAATAAAAGAGCGGAGGAACAAAAACTTGTTAGTAATAGTGGTTATAGTATTAGTTTTTACTGTACTTGCATTAGGAATTTATAATTTGTCTTTATATAAAAGAATCCAAGCATTCAAAACCCAAAACAGAAGATTTACAAACCTAAATATATTACAAGATTTCATGAGTATTACTGGAAGCGATTTAAGTGTTGATAAAAAAATAAAATCTATAAATGATATAATTATAGAAAAATATCAAATAAAATATTCAACAATAGTTGTATTTGATGGAACAGATTACATAATAAAGGCATCAAATGTTAATACTAACCATTGGGATGCTTTAAGAAGACTACACGAAGTTGATATATTTAAAGATAGTATAACATCAGCAAGTCCAAAATATATTACAATAAATAACGATGGAGAGAGATTGCCATACCAAGAAAAAGAATTTGAAAGAGCAAAATCGGCAATATTTTTCCCTTTGTATATAGACAATGTGTACATTGGATATTGGATAATTGAAAGTGGAGTTCCACATGATTTTGATAATATAGATACAACAATATTTGAAACGGTTAAAGAAAATATAGTTTCTGTTTTAAAAGCAATTGATTATCAAAAGATACTAGAAAATATAGTTAGAAAAGACCTATTTACAGGGCTAAACTCAGCCGAATATTTATATGGAGATGGAAAAAAGATAATCGACCAGTATACAACATCGGCTGTTTGTATGTTTAGGATTTCTAATATCGAAGATATAAATAAGATTTCTAGAGAATTAGGAAATAAAGTAATAACAGAAGTTAGCAAAAATGTTCAGGAAAATATTGCTGAAAAATACATATTTGTTAGATACATGGGACCAAAATTTGTAATAGTATTTTCAGGTGTGGAAGTAGAGGGCCTAGAAGATTTTATAACACAAATTAAAGAATCAACAGAACAATTAAAAATTTCTTTAAGCAATAATTTTCAAGTAGAAGAAATTGAAGGGAAAAAGAAGAGAAAAACAAAGAAAAAAGTTGAAGATATAGTTGTAAGCCCAACACTAAACTTGGTTGTTGCAAAATATTATAAGGGAACAGGAATTGAGGAAGTCCTAAAGAAGCTTGAAAAACGTTTAGACGAAGCTTCAAAAGGGGAAAGTCAAATAAATAATATATAAAGGAGAATTACTATGGATTTTGATAAAACAATGTTTTTTAAAGTTGAAAAAAACAAAGAAATTGATACAAAAAAGGTATTAAAAGAAGTATATGAGGCATTAGTTGAAAAAGGATATAATCCAATAAACCAAATTGTTGGTTATATATTGTCTGGTGACCCAACATATATAACAAGTCACAATGATGCAAGAAATAAAATAAGAAGCATTGAAAGAGATGAACTTTTAGAAAAACTAGTAAAAAATTATATAGGAATTGATGAATAATGAGAGTTTTAAGCATAGATTATGGTGAAGCAAGGACTGGTTTTGCAATATCAGATGGACTAGGAATTACAGCGCAAGGATTAGAAACATTACATTCTAACGGAAGTGATAGGTTAATTTTAAAAAAAATTGATGAATTTATGGGTATTTATGAAATAGATACGATTATAGTTGGAATGCCATATAATATGAATGGAACAAAATCAGAAAGGGCTGAACTTACTGAGAAATTTATTCATAAATTAAAATGTAAATACAACAAAATAAAAATAGATTATGTGGATGAAAGACTTACGACAGTTGCAGCACATAAAACGATGAATTTTTTAAATATAAACAAGCATAAAAAGAGAAATATAGTAGATACTATATCTGCAGTATATATACTAGAAACATATCTTGAAAAGCAAAAAAATTCATAAAGAAAAAGTTTTTAAATTAAATAAATGTTTATAAAATATTGAAAGGAGAAATTATGGAAGAAAATTTTGGAGGAGAAGAATTAGATAATATTATATCATTAAATGATGAAAATGGTAATGAGGTTAAATTTGAATTTTTGGATTTAATCGAATTAGATGACGAACAATATGTAGTATTATTACCAGTTCTTGAAGAAGGAGAAGAAGATGACGGCGAAGTTGTAATACTAAAAGTTGAAGACACAGATGAAGACAGCGGAGAAGAATCTTATGTAAGTGTTGAAAATGAAGAAACATTAATGAAAGTATTTAACATATTTAAAGACAAATTTAAAGATGAATTTGATTTCGTTGATAGTGATGAATAATAAAAATGCTTAGGCGATAATGGAATCGTCTAGGCTTTTTTTAGTAAAAATTTATATAAAAGGAGAGATTAAGATGAAAAGTTTATCATCATGGTTACTTGTAATGTTTATGGGGATGTTTTGGCTATTTAGAGTAGCTGTTGCATTTCAAGCTCAATATAATGAAAATTTTGGAGGTTTTATTGCATTTAATACAACTATTGAAATTGTGCTATTGTTCGTGACAATATTATGTGTGATTTTGGTATTGAGAAGAAACTTCTTAGGCGGAATAATTTATTTGGCTTCATATGGATTTTATTTTGGAGGGTACATATTACAAAACTTTATTCCGGCTTTAATGAGCGAAAATGGAGCTGATATTACTATTATGCAAAATGGATTTGTTTCATTGATTGCTATTGTTATAGCTTTTTGTGCTTTTTTTGACTTATTGGTTAATAAGATAAGAAAAAGAGATCCTAAAGATAAAAAAACTGATTGGTTTTTCCAGAATGATAAGTATGATAGAAAATATGATGAAAGAGCTGATAAAAATCAATATAGGAATTATTAAAAGATGGAAGGAATTTAAAAATGATAAACATTAATAATATATATGAAAAATTTGATAAATATGTTTCAAATTATAATAGTGAAAATGGAAGAATTAAATTGAAAATTGAACACATAAAAAGAGTGGCCGAAATTAGCAGAAAATTGGCTAAAAATTTGAATCTAAATGATGAGCAAATAGATTTAGCTGAAGCAATAGGAATTTTTCATGATATTGGAAGATTTGAACAAGTTAGAATTTATGATACATTTAGCGACAAAGACACAGTAAATCATGCAGAATTAGGTGTAAAAATTCTATTTGAAGATAATTTAATTGATGATTTTGAAATTGAGGAAAAGTATAAAAGATTGATTAAAATTGCTGTTTTAAATCATAATAGAGATAAAATTGAAGATGGTTTGTCAGAAGAAGAAAATCTTTTTTGCAAAATTATAAGAGATGCAGATAAATTGGATATTTTTTATGTGCTATGCAATTATGATTTTGAAAGCGCTTTTTGGTATAAAGATTTTGAAATTGATGAAATAAGTGAAAAAATTCTAAATGAATTTTATGAGTTACATAAGTTAAATTATAAAGATATCAAAAACAATGCAGACCAAATTGCAGTTCCTTTTGCATATGTTTATGATTTGAATTTTGATTTTTCTTTGAATTTTTTAGCTGAAAAGAAGTATTTGAATGAATATACTGAGCTTGTATGTAGGAAGTTTAAGTCTGAGAAAATTCATGAACAGACGAGGGAAATGCTGGAGAGGATTAATTTGGTTTTAAATAAGAGGTAAACATAGGGCATATTTAGATGTAATATTATGAATATATTAAAAAAATAAGAAAGGAATGCTTGAAGAATGAGTATAAATTTAAAAGAAGATCAAAAAAGAGATTATGATGACGTAAATAAAGAATTAAAAAGTAGTAATAGAGGTGCATTGATTCGTCCAACCGGAACTGGAAAATCGTTTATTGCATTAAAATTCATAGAGGATAATGAGGAAAAAAAAGTTTTATATTTGGCTCCTAGTACATCAATTTTACATCAAATAAAAGAAAATGCATTAAAACAAGATGCTAAGTTTATTCAAAGATTAAAAAGAATGACATATCAAAAATTAACTAAATTAGATATAGAAGAAATGAAACAGTTAAATCCTGATATTATAATACTTGATGAATTTCATCATTGTGGGTCACCAATATGGGGAAAAGCAGTTAAGGATTTGTGTGAATTGTTCCCAAATGCAAAAATCCTTGGATTATCAGCAACACCAATAAGGTATTTTGATGGTAATATTGATATGGCAGAAGAAATGTTTGGAGAACATGTTGTTTCGAATATTTCGTTTGAGGAAGCTATAGAAAATGGAGTGCTTCCACAATTTGATTATGTTAGTGCAATGTATGGATATGAAGATAAATTAATAAATTTAAAGGAACAAATAGAAAATTCGAATGCTTCAAAATCTAAAAAAGAGGAAGCAAGAAAATTATTTGAAGAATTGTCAAAGCAGCTAGGAAAAGATACGATAAATTTACCAGAAATACTTGGAAAACATATGACTAACAAAAATGGTAAATATATGGTATTTTGTTCGAATATCGAGGAAATGCAAAAGAAAATAAAAGAAGCACAGGAGTTATTTTCTAAAATCAATCCAAATATAAAAATATATAATGTGTCTTCAGATGGAAGTTTTAGAAATAATCAAAATGTATTAAAACAATTTGAAAAAGACAATGATGAAAATTCTTTAAAGCTAATGTTTTCTGTGAATATGTTAAATGAAGGGTATCATTTACCAGATGTTGATGGTGTTGTTATGATGAGACCTACGAAATCTCCAACAGTGTATATGCAACAATTAGGAAGAGCATTGACTATTGGAAATACTGAAAAAAGGCCAGTTATAATTGATTTAGTAGATAATTTTGATTCAATTAGAGTAATAGAAAACACAGTAGGTAAATTAAGAGAGATAGAAGGTAAAAAAACAAGTACATCACCTGATAAAAAGCGATTTAACATAATTGATTATACAATACATATAAGAGAAATATCGGACAGAATAGAAAAATTGAGTAGATTACAATCCTTAACTTTGACTGAAAAAATTGATTTATTTGAGAAATACTATGAAGAAAATCGAGAAGAAACGATACATGGTGACACTATATATAATGGATATCCTATAGGTCAGTATATGATATCAATTAGACAAGCTATAATTCATGGAAAAAATAATATGAAATATGATGAAAATGATATAGAACGATTGGAAAAATTAGGATTATTATATGATGCTAATGATACAATAGAAGCAAAGGTTGAAAGATTGAAATTATATTGTAAAGATCATCCATATGCATTTTCTAATTATATGGAAATAAAAAAACAATTGCAGATAGAAGGAAAAGAGAAAGAATTAGAAGAATTTGAAAAATTGTATAATTCTAATTATAAGTATATTACAGCAAGAAGAAATAGAGGTAAAATTACAGATGAGATTGAAAACGAATTAAAAGAAGCCAAAATAGGTGGAGTATTTGGATTTGCGGAAGAAGACATTATATTAGGAAATAAATATGGAATAAATCCAAAAGTGATAATGTACATTTTACAGGATTTTGGAACAATTGATAATTTTAGAAAAGCATATATTGAATTTAGAGTTGAACAAGCAAGTGAATCCGATAGAGATGAGAATATAGATGAAAACATAAAAAGAAATAGTAAAATTATGAAATATATAAAGGATTTGCCGCTAGTTGATGCGTATGAGTTAGAGTCTTCACCTGGATATAAAAAACTATTAAAGGCAATACTGGGGTCATATGATGGAGTAGTAATAGGAAAAGGCTATAAAGAAGATGTTGATAGGGCACTAGAAACGTTAAGAGAAAAAGAAAAAATAATATTAAAAGCAAGATTTGGTTTAAATGGGGAGAAAACTAAAACTTTAGATGAATTAGCAGTGGATCTTAACTCGACAAGAGAAGGAATGAGACAAAGAGAAGCAAAAGCTCTTAGAAAACTAAGAAATCCAGTACGAAAAGTTATGGATAACATATACGGTAAACCAAATGAAGAATTTGTTCGCTCATATTTTGAAATGCATGATATATTTATTGATAATAGTGAACCCAATTTAAATGATGAGGAAATTGAAAAATTAACGGCAATATGTCAAAAACAAAAACAAGAAATGATTGAAAAAGAACAAAAAATAAAAAGAGAAAAAATAGAAGAAATAAGAGAAAAAGGAAATATAACAGTTCAAAAAGATTTAAATGTTTACTGGTTGGAAGAACTAGGATTATCAGTTAGAACTTATAATTGCTTTAAACGTATAGGAGTGCACTCTGTTGGAGATTTATTGGAAAGAATTAAAGAAAAAGAAGATCTTCAGAAAGTAAAAAATTTAGGAAAAGTATCAATGAATGAGATAATTGATGCAATCCATAGTTTAGGAATTAAGTTTAGCTACGAAGTAGAGCAGGATAATATAGAGGAAGATGCAAAGACAGAAGATAGACCAAAAATAAAAAAAGGAGATTTCTTATTGAAAGAATTAGGATTGTCACCTAGGACAAACAATTGTTTCACACGTGCTGGTATAAACTCTGTTGGGGATTTATTGGAAAGATTTAAGAAGGAAGAAGATTTTTATAATGTTAGAAATTTGCAAAAAGGATCACTTGATGAGATAATTAAGGCTGTTCATGATTTAGGGTTTAAGTTTAGTTATGAAGTAAATGAGGCTAATATAGAAGAGTCGAAAGAAGAAATGCAGATTGAAGACAGAAAAGAAGAAACAAAAAAAGAAGTGCAAATTGAAGACAAGAAAGAAGAACCAAAAGAAGAAGAACAGATTGAAGAGAGAAAAGAAGAAACAGAAGAAGCGTATGCAGAAGCTGAAACACAAGAATCACAAGAAGCAAATCCAAAGAGT
This sequence comes from uncultured Clostridia bacterium, assembly GCA_934148985.1. GTDB lineage: Bacteria > Bacillota > Clostridia > TANB77 > CAG-508 > CAG-269. The sequence continues at coordinate 4,249 of CAKPDO010000010.1, read as the reverse complement.
AAATACCAAGAGTTAGTTTTGAAAATTATGGGGTGTGATACGGAATACACTAAAATAAAGAAAGAGCTTAAAGAAATTAATTCAAAGAAAAAAAGTATAAAAACCAAAATAGAGGAATTAAAAAATAAAATAGCTGAAACGTCTAACAATGATGTAACTAAAACTGTTGCCGAAGCTCTTATGGAAGCATTTGAATTATTGCAAGAACAAAAAGATTTATTAAGAGAAACAGATGCAAAATTAAAAGAAGTTAAGGAAGTTGAAAATGCAAATAGAAGAATGAAAAAACAATATGCACAAAAAATAGAAGAAATTATTAGAGGAGAGGAATAATATTGAAAAAGGAAGTTCAATTAGTAAAATATAAAAAAGAAAGCTTTTTTGAAAAAATAAAAAATAAAGTAAAAAATATGTTTTTTAAAAATCAAAGTATAGAAGAAAATCAGAAAATTAAAGAAAATGTTGAACAAATAAATAGAGATAGTTTCTTTGAAGTATATAAGAAAGTTAAAAACAAAGAATTGAGTATAGATACTTTAGACCAACAAACACTAAAAACATTATTAACAATGGTAATTGAAGAATTGGATATAAATGATAATAAGATAAACGAAAAGCTAGAAAAGTTTAAAATTAGTTTAGATAATGCAAAGATGGATAATAAGGAATTGGAAGTTTATATAAAATAAAAGAGGTAAATAATAAGTGCACATGAAAAAATACAAAATTTTAAAAGATTTAGTAGGATTTAGCACGATAAAAGATAAGCAAAACAAAGAAATAATAAATTACATAGAAAATATTTTAAGAGAAAAAGATTTTAAAACCGAACATAAAGGAAAAAATTTAATTATGAGTTACGGAAAAAATCCTACTTTAGGTTTTCTGGGACATACAGATACTGTTGAATATATAGAGGGCTGGGATACAAATCCATTTACTCTAACAGAAAAAAATAATAAATTATATGGACTTGGTGCTTGCGACATGAAAGCTGGAATTGCCGCGATTTTAGAGGCAATAATAGAAACAGATTTAACAAAAATAAAAAATGGTATAAAATTATATTTCACTCATGATGAAGAAAGAACATTTTGCGGAGTTAATGAATTAATAAAAAAAGAAAAATTCCCGGATTTTATGATATTTGGAGAACCAACATATAATGAGATACTCATAGGGTGTAAAGGACTTCTAGTATGTGATGTATATTTCAAAGGAAAAAAAGCTCATTCAAGCAATCCTGATAAGGGAATAAGTGCCAATTTAAATGCTGTAAGATTTCTATATGAATTAGAACAAGTTTATCTGATGAATATAAAAAATGAAATAAATGAGCATATAGAAAAACAAAGTTATGACAGGTTGGTCATGCAATATAAAGAATTGATAGCAAAAAAATGTTTATAAACTATGTAAAAAAAAGAACAAGATTTAGAAAGGAACATAAAATGTTAAACATTGAATATAAAGAAGATTTGGACAAGAAGATTAGTCAAATAATAGATAAAGAATTTGACCAATATGCCTATAACAATGGGGTTACAAGTAATTATAAATCGTTTGCTTTTGTAGCTAGAAAAGATGGCGAATTTGTTGGTATATTAACAGGAAAAACATATTATAAAGAGGTTCATATAAGTGACTTGATTGTCTTAGAAAAATATAGGAATAAGCATATTGGAAGTAAATTAATTGAAAAGGTTGAAGAATATTATAAAAACAAAGACTTTGAAAATATAAATCTAACTACTTATGGTTTTCAGGCTCCCGAATTTTATAAAAAATGTGGATTTGAAATTGAGTTTGTTAGAAAAAATAAAGAAAACCATAAACTTGATAAATATTACCTTGTAAAATATTTATAAATAAAATTATTGAGGTTTGGAGAATTATAAATATGGAACAAAGTGAGGATATTAGATTTAATAGCTTAATTCCTGAATTAAGTGTGTCAAATATAGAAAAAAGTAAAGCATTTTACAAGAAAATAGGGTTTCAAATAAAATATGAAAGGGAAGAAGACAAGTTTTGTTTTTTGCAATTAGAAGAAAATCAAATAATGATAGAAGAAAATAACAATAATTGGAACACTGGAAAAATTGAGTATCCATATGGACGAGGTATCAATATAAGTATGACAATTTCTGATATAGAAAAAATGTATAATGATTTGAAAGAAAAAAATGTGGATTTTTTCTTGGAATTGGAAGTTCATGAATATAGGGTTAATGATGAAATTTCTTATGATAAGGAGTTTTTAATTCAAGACCCTGATGGATATTTATTGAGGTTTAATGATTAAGAAATGCTAAGGTTATATGAAAAAAGATTATAAAATGCTTGAAGTTTGATATTAAATATGATAAAATTATGTAAATTTAAAATTAGGAGGCATCAATATGAAATTGATCGACAATGCAACAGACATCCGGATTCCGAAGGGGTCAGTAGTTATTATGACTGGCTTGCAAGGTGCAGGAAAAACTTTCTTTACCGAAATATTTTTCGATAAAGAAAATGTAATTTGTAATGATAAAATTTTTTGGAATGAGTTCAAAAAATCGAGGAAAAAAGATATGATAGCTCAGGAAGATTATCAAGAAATATACAATAGGGCTTGTGAGGTGGTATTCCAAAAAATAGAGAAATACAGCAAAGAAAAATCATATACTGTAATTGACTCCATTGTATATTCTTTTGAAGGAAGAATGAATTGCTTGAGAAAGATGAAAAAGATGTTTTCAAATATCATATTAATTGTGATTAATCCTGAGTTTGATACTGTATATAAGCAGTTTCAAGAAAGAGAAAGCGCTGTTAGAAATTCTAAAGAACAGGTTGGAATTACAATGCCAGATTGGATGATGATGTTCGCTAATAAATATGTGTTAGATGAACAAATAAAAAACGGTCTTATAGGATATAAGACTGATATAACTTACATTGTTCGAGACATGGATAATGTCAAAGTTTCTATTGAAACCAAGTAAAAAATTTAATAATTTTTACGTATTATATCTCCAGCTATTTTGGCTGGAGATATAAATAATAAATGAGGAGGAGTAATATAATGCAAAAGGATGATTTTAAGGCGATACTTAATCATATTAAAGATGAAATCAAAACTACACAATATAAAGTTGCAGTACAAAGTAATATAAGTTTGATTTCAATGTATTTTAGACTCGGAAAAATTTTAAATGATAATTATAAATATGGAAATAAATTTATTGATGAAGTTTCAAAAGATTTAAAAATTGAATTTCCAAGTTCAAAAGGATTTTCAGCAAGAAATTTAAAATACATGAAAAAATTTTATTTAGAGTATAAAGATGATGAACTTATGCAACAGCTTGTTGCACAAGTCCCATGGGGACATAATATTGTGCTTATGGAAAAAATAAAAGATAAAGAAATAAGAAAAATATATATTGAAGGTATTTTAAAAAATGGCTGGGGCAGGAATATGCTTAGCATTCAAATTGACAATGGATATCACTTAAGAATAGGTGCTTCAAATAATAATTTTGAAAATACACTTCCGGCAATTGATAGTGATTTAGTTAATTATACAATAAAAGATCCATATATATTTGATTTTATATCTTTAAAAAATGATTACAAAGAAAAAGAGCTAGAATTGGCAATGCTAAATAAGATTAAAGATGTATTGATCGAACTTGGAAAAGGATTTAGTTTTGTTGGTAACCAATACAAATTGTCAGTTGGTGAACAAGAGTTTTTTATAGATTTATTATTCTATCATTTGGAATTAAGAAGATATATAGTAGTTGAACTCAAAGCTAATAGCTTCAAGCCAGAATATGCAGGACAAATAAGTTTTTACGTAACAGCAGTTGATGAACAATTAAAAAAAGAATATGATAATCCAACTATAGGATTATTGTTATGTCAAGATAAAGATAGGTTAACAGTAGATTATTCTTTGAAATCTATTAATGTTCCAATTGGAGTATCGTCATTTGAAATTGAAAAATATATACCTAAAGATATTTTAGATAAATTACCAACAGAAGAAGATATTAATCTTCACTTAGAAATAGAAGAGGAAGGTGAAGACAATGAATGAAAATGAAGGTTTTGCTAAATCTCGTATTAATTGGTACCCAGGCCACATGGCCAAAACCAGAAAACAAATAATAGAAGACTTAAAACTAATAGATGTAGTAATAGAAATACTAGACAGTAGAATACCAATATCAAGTAGAAACCCAGATATAGCAAA
>CAKPDO010000009.1 GCA_934148985.1 uncultured Clostridia bacterium | reverse complement strand
GTTATAATAAATATAGCAGTTGTAACATCGTCAATGCCAGCAACAGGTATGCCACTTCCATTTTTTAGCTATGGTGGAACAGCATTATTCATTATGCTATGCCAGATGGGAGTATTGCTCAATATTTCGAGGGCATGTAGAAAGACTTAGGGGAACATTGGGAACATTGGGACCGGTTCTTTTTGGGACATTTGCCCCATTGGGACCGGTTCTTTTTGGGACTTAAATTCCACGTCCCCAATTGAGCGGATAGAAAAAAGGAGGCAAATTATAGATGAAAGTAATAATAGCAGCAGCAGGAACAGCTGGACACATAAATCCAGCAATATCAATAGCAAATAAAATAAAACAGGAGCAAAAAGACTCAGAGATAATATTCATTCGGAACAACAAGAGGATTAGAAAATGACTTAGTACCAAGAGCAGGTTATAAATTAAAAACTATTGATGCATATGGATTAAGCAAAAAAATATCTATAGAAACTATAAAAAAATTATATAAAACAGTTAAAGGGATAGGAGAAGCAAAGAAAATAGTAAAAGAATTTAAGCCAGACATTGTAATAGGGACAGGAGGGTACATATGTGGAGCTGTTGTTATGGCAGCGAAAGCAAATAATGTGCCGGTTTTATTACATGAAAGTAATGCTTTTCCTGGTAAAGCTGTAAAAATGCTTTCAAAAAAAGCCGATACCATTTTAGTTTCTTTTGAAGATGCAAAAAAAAGAATTCCTAATTGCAAAAATGTTGTTTTTACTGGAACGCCTGTAAAGATAAAAAAGCAAAACTATGGAATTAATGAAAGACACAAAATAATACAAGACATTGGATTAAATGAAACAAAGCCGATTGTTTTAATTTTTGGTGGAAGCCAAGGTGCACAGAAGATTAATGAAGCTTTGATTGATATTATAGAACAAAAGAAAAATAAAAATTACCAAATTATTTGGGCAACAGGTCCTAAACAGTTTGATATTATAAAAAATGAACTTTCAAATAAATCTATAGACATTCAAAAAATTGAAAACTGTAAAATTTTACCATATATATATAATATGGAAGAAGTAGAAAACATATGCGATATGGTTGTTGCAAGAAGTGGGGCAATGACAATTACAGAAATTGCCAATCTTTCTAAACCATCAATTTTGATACCACTTCCAAATGTTAGTAATGACCATCAAATGTATAATGCAAAAGTTTTGGAAAATGTAGGAGCTTCGAAAATTATAAAAAATGATGAACTTGATGGAAAAATATTAAATACAGAGATTGAAAATATAGTATTAAATAAAGAAAAATGTGCTGAAATGGGAAAAAATGCATACAAAGTTTCAAATGAAAATGTAGAAGATAAAATTTATGAAGAAATAAAAAAATTAATAAAATAAAACGGGACCAAAAGGAACCGGACCCAATGGGTTAAATAAAATGGGAACAAAAAGAACCGGTCCCAATGGGGCAAAAATAAAATGGGACCAAAAAGAACCGACCCTCATGGCCCCATGGTCCCTGTGGTCCGAGAAAGAAGGAATAAAGTTGTTTAAGAAAAATACGCCTTTAAAAGTAGTTTTAGTAATATTTATTACAGAAATACTCATTTTAATTGGACTTGGAATTGCTATGCAATCAAAAATAATAGGAATTCACAGTCAAATTGATACAGAAGAAGTCACAACTCTAAGTGAAGTAGACATAGAATTACAAGAATTATCTAAAGAAGTAGATGGAATACTTATTATTTGTAGTATAATATTTGTGGGAATTGCGCTTGCTTTAGCTTTTTATATGTCAAAAGTTATAGTTTATCCATTAAATAAATATTTGAAAAGCAAAGATGAGGAAAAGTCTACAGAACAGATTGAAATGGGAAAAATCGTATTACATACAACAGAGGGAATAGTCGTGTTTAATAGAGATGGAGGCATTGCTTTAATAAATCCGGCAGCAAAAAGGTTATTAAAAATTGCACCAGAAGATAATACTTTTGAAGATGTATTTCATAAATATGATAAAAACATTAATATGGAAAAAATTATATATTTAGATAACTGGACATCTACAACTCAAAAGGTAAATGTAGGAGATGCAAATCTTGATGTATTATTTTCTCCATTTAGAAATAAGCAAGATATTCCAGCAGGTGTAATTGCGTTTATTCCAGACACAATAGAACATGAAAGACTAGACAATATGCGTAAAGAATTTGTTGCAGATGTGTCACATGAATTGAAAACCCCAATTACATCAATAATGGGGTATGCTGATACTCTTTTAGAGGGAGAATATGATGACAAAACTCAAAAGGAATTTTTAGGAGTAATTGCAACAGAGGCAAGACGTATGGCAAGGCTTGTTACAGATTTGCTTGAACTTTCTAGAATGGATAGTAACAGGAAAAAATTGAAAAAGGAAAGTTTTGACTTAGGTGAAATGGTAAAAGAATGCCAAAACAAACTTGCAATAGAAATCAAAAAGAAAAATCATCAAGTTGAAAACTTTGTTACGGCAGATGTTCCACCAGTTTTTGCAGATAAAGATGACATCGAAAGGGTTGTTTTAAATATCTTAACAAATAGTATAAAATATACTCCAGATGGTGGATTACTTAAAATTTATGTGGGATTTGTATATAATGATGCTTATATAAAGATAATAGATAACGGAATTGGAATTCCAGAAGAAGATTTAAATAGAATTTTTGAACGTTTTTACAGAGTGGACAAGGCTAGAAGTAGAGAAAATGGTGGAACGGGATTAGGACTTTCTATTGCTAAAGAAATTTTGGACAAGAATGGTGGAAGTATTGATATTAAAAGTGAAGTAGGAAAAGGTACTGAAGTTGTTATAAAAGTGCCTACTAAGGGATGACACAAAAAGAACCGGTCCAAATGTGCCAATGAATGGACACAAAAAGAACCGGTCCCAATGTGCCAATAAAGTAGAAAAAGGAGAGATTTATGTTAGATATATTACAAGATGCAGTTGTAGACACAATAAAATTAATTCCATTTTTATTTATAACATATTTAATAATGGAATATATAGAAAATAAAACAAGCAATAAAATAAGGGATAAAATAAAAAAATCGGGAAAATTTGGCCCACTTATTGGGGCAGGAGTGCGGAATTTTACCACAATGTGGTTTTTCAGCATCAGCCACAAATTTGTATTCATCAAGACTTATATCAATAGGAACATTGATAGCAGTATATTTATCTACATCAGATGAAATGATACCGATATTCATTTCAGAAGCAATGCCTATTAGTTTGATGTTTGAAATTTTAGGAATAAAGCTTATTTTAGGAATTATATGGGGATTTATTATAGACTTTATTTTTAAAAAGGTTATGATTAAAGAAAGCCCAAAAGATAAAGATATGAATGAAAATAATATTGTTGAAATATGTGAAGATGAGCACTGTCATTGCCATGAACAGGGAATATTAAAGGCAAGTTTGGTTCATACACTAAATATAACAATATATATTTTTATAATTACACTAATAATCAATTTTATAATTAGTTTAATAGGAGAAGGCAATATTGAAAACTTTATAAAAAATAATATCTTCTTAGGGCCAATTATTTCAAGCCTAATAGGGCTTATACCAAATTGTGCGGCATCTGTTATTATTACTAATTTATATATTGAAAATGTTATTAATATGGCATCTTTAATTTCTGGATTGCTTACAGGAGCCGGAGTTGGGCTTTTGGTATTGTTTAAAACAAATAAAAAACATTTGAAAGAAAATATTGGTATTACAGTTATGATGTATGTGATAGGTGTTATATCAGGCTTGGGATTACAATTTATATTAAAATAAAAAAGAAGCTGAATTTCAGCTTCTTTTTTACTCGTTATTATTTTTTTTGAAATTAACTACTATTGCATCATCATTATCTAAGAAGTAATTTGAAGAAGTATTTGACTGAATAGGGTCAACTTCATGTGTTTTTTTGTTATCAAATGCAACCTTTGTTGGATTAAATCTTCTAGAATTTGATGAACTATTATTGTCATCAGTGGCTGATGAAATTGCATCACTTGAAGTATATTTTGCAAAATCATATTTTTTACCATTATGTTTTTCCTTATATTTAGAAGCCATAAAGTTAATTATACCGTCACTGTTTTGTGGTTGACCATTATCTCCAAGAATTTTATAACCACATTTTTCATCTGTTAAGAACTGCAATGTTCCGGCAACAACTTTATCTTTATAATCAAATTTTGCTTCTTTTAAAGATGTACTTAATGTTCCTTTTGCGGCATCATAATCACGTGGTTTATATTGCCATTGTTTCCATTGTCCAAGCTCTTTTTGCCACCATTGTAATTCATCAATTGGTGCGGCACCACCTGTGTAAATTTTACTTGCACAGTTTGAAAGAATTGTACTATTAAATTTGGCCATTGAAACAGTATCATCTTTAAGATTAACATTTGAAACACCACCCGTGCCAAACATTGAAATACTTTGAGCTGATATTGTTGTACCAACACAATATTTCCTGTACATTGTAAATATTGTTTCTGTATCCCTTGTAAGGAAATCAGGAAATTCGTCAATATATAAATAATGTGGAATACGCGTTTTTTCGTTTCCTGGTCTTCTTAAAACAGCATTTTGCATTGATAATAAGAAGAATAGTCCAAATGCTGTACTTGCAAACTTTCCAGAATCGCCACGTCTTGTGCAAACAAAGATGAAAGTTCCCTTTTTTAGTGTTTCATCGAAGTTTATGTTTGAATGTCTATTACATAAAATATTTTTTATTTTAGAAGAACGTAGCAAGTTTTCAAGTCGACTTGATATATAAAATGCGTATTTTTCCATGTTTTCTAGTCCTTTTCCTTGAGGATAGAAGTTTTTCTCTAAAAATGTAATTAACATAGAATATTCTTCGGCAAGTTCCATATCTTTTTTTAGAATTTCACACATTTTTTGTACTAACTCAAAATTGTTTAAAAGTTTTAGTAAATCTTCCATATTAGGGAGAACTCCGTTATTCATTTGTGGATAAATTAATTTTAAAAGTATTGTCAAATTTTCTAATATTTGAATAACAACATCTTCTGAGTAATTATCATTATCTGGAGCTTTAATTCCATTTAATGTAGAAGAAATTGTTACTGCAATTGTATTTGGGTCATCATATACGAAAGGATTAAGTCCTATTGATTCTGAAGGGTTTAGTGGGTCAAGTAATATATATGATACACCATAATTTTTACAAACATCTACCATTTTTAAAATGCTTTCACTATCTGGTGAAAGATATGTCATACCAACATCTCTGTAAATTGGTTTAGGTGATGTTGTAAGCGTCATTTTTTGCATAAATGTATTAAATAAAGTTTCCTTTCCAAATGTTGGTGCTAACATATTTAAAGAAAAGTTTTCGTTTAAATATTCATTACTATATGGACCTGTAATTGTTGCAATTCCTGTTTTTAATGCTGTAAAACCTAATTCTTTTGAAGCTTCTTTAAAGAAGAATTTCTTTTCTATATCTTGAGCTATCATTGGTTCAAAAATTCTTGATGTCTTTCCTGAACCAGAACCACCACAAACTAGAAGCGACCTATATCTTGCTGTTTCGCCAAATGTAACTTTTTTTCCAGTATAAAAATCATATACAAAACTTGTGTCACACATATATGAATTGTGTTTAACGGATGGATCGGCTAAGCTAATTCCTTTATAATCATAAAGTGATTTTCTATATTCTGTTGAGTCATCAATTCCCAAAATAATTTTCTTTGTTATAAATGGATAGAATGTAACTAGTGGTAAGTAAAGAGCAATTGCTGAAAATGCATGTCTTACCATACTTGGAAATTCTGTTACTATATTTGAATAATTTGGTACAGATAAAAATAAAATCCATAAACCACCATTTATCCACTGTGTGAACATTGATGTTGTTATTATATAAAGTGCTGTTAAATATACATAAAATAATGTTAATTTATGATTTCTATCATGTGCAAAACTTGACTTTCCAGAAAATGCAAATGCAAATGCTGGGCATGCCAGTGCTAATGTATACCTAAATGGCCCCCAATATGAACTTGATACACCTGTAAATATCATGAGTAACATTTCTACAATTCTATCTATACAGATGTAAAAAGAAATTAAGGTTAGTATAAAGGTGAAAAATGTATTTCTACTTACATTTAATTTTTTTAATAATTTGTCTATTAATTTCATCATATATTAATCCCTCTTATTTTTTATTTTTTAATCCCTTATATTATCCTACAAAATGAGGAAAATTACAAGGGGTAAAGGCGAAAAAGTGAAAATTTCGAAAAAATGCTTGACAAAAGGTCTAAATGATAATATAATAGGCAATGTTGCAAGAAGAAGTATTCCACTTCTCACCTTAACCAATGGGGAAAAGGTAAGAAAATAAAATAATTAACACACAGATTATTTGGCGTGGATTAATTGGCTTATCTTGTAACAAGAAAGTCAATTTTTTATTGTTTTAGGAGGTGTTTTATATAAAACAAGAATTACCAATAAATGGTCAAATAAGAGCAAAGGAAGTACAATTAATAGGAGACGAAGGCGAAAAATTAGGAGTTGTTTCACTAAAAGAAGCATTAGAAATAGCTGAAGAAAAAAAGCTAGACTTAGTTTTAGTTTCACCAAATGTAAAGCCACCAGTTTGTAAGATAATGAACTATGGAAAATACAAATTTGAGCAAGCTAAAAAAGAAAAAGAGGCAAAGAAAAAACAAAAAATAGCTGAAATCAAAGAAATCAGAATAACTCCAAATATAGAAGAACATGACTTTGGATTCAAAGCTAAAAATGCAAGAAAATTTTTAGAAGATGGAAACAAAGTAAAGATAACAGTTAGATTTAAAGGAAGAGAAGTAAATAACTCTAAATTAGGAGAAGATGTACTAAATAGATTTATAGAAAATCTAGAAGATATTGCATCAGTAGATAAAAAGCCTAAATTAGAAGGAAAAAACATGTTTATTATGCTATCTAAAAAAGCGTAAAATATATAATTAAAATTTGAAAGGAGCTTTAATCATGCCTAAAATGAAAACAAATAAAGCTGCAAAGAAAAGATATTCTTTAACAGCTACAGGAAAAGTAAAAAGAACAACATCAGGAAGAAGACACTTATTAGCAAATAAAACAAAAAGACAAAAATTAAATAGCAGACGCCCAGGTGCTTATGCAGACAAAACATGTGAAAATACAATAAAGAAATTATTACCATATGGTAACTAAAAAGTAGAAAGGAGAATAAAAGAAAATGGCAAGAGTAAAAACAGCAAAAATAACAAGAAGAAGACATAAAAAAGTTTTAAAACAAGCTAAAGGATACTTTGGTGCAAAACATTATAGATTTAGAAATGCTAACCAAGCAGTATTAAAATCATTATCTTACGCATATGTAGGAAGAAAAGATAGAAAAAGTGATTTCAGAAAATTATGGATAGCAAGAATAAATGCAGCAGCAAGAATGAATGGATTAACATATAGCAAATTAATCGCAGGATTAAAGAAAGCTAATGTTACAATAAATAGAAAAATGTTAGCAGAAATAGCTGTAAGTGATGAAAAAGCATTTGCAGAAATAGCTAATATTGCAAAAAATGCGTAAAAAGTACATATTTATTTAAATGGCAACCTTTGTGAAAACGAGGGTTGTTTTTATTGTTGGCAGGAACAAATGGACCGGATCTTTTTGGTCCTAACTCAAAAAAGACCCGGTCCCAAATGACCAGAGGACAAAAAGAACCGGTCCATTTGTCCCAAACAGAAAGGAAATGCCCAAAATGAAAAAAATACTAATAATATCAGCCATGGCAGATGTAGAGTTAAACTATTTAATAGAAAATCTACAAGAAAAACAAATCATAGGAACAAAATTATGCAAATTTTATAAAGGAAAAATATTTGAAAACGAAATAATACTATGTGATTCAAAAGTAGGACTAATAAACAATGCGGCAGCTACAACACTTGCAATAGAAAAATTTAATCCAGACTATATAATAAATCAAGGATGTGCGGGAGCAATATCAAGAAATATTCATAAATCAGATATAGTTATCGGAACAGATTGCGTAAACATAACATCAATAAACACAAAGTTTAAAGAAGAGGGAAAAGGCTATAATCTGGATAACTGGGAACTAATAAATTTTGTGGCAGGTGAAAAAGACAGGCTAATTCCACAAAATGGAAGTGAAGAATTAATAGAAAAAATTAAAAAGGTAGAGAATAAATATCAATATGGAAAAGTACACTATGGAAGAATTGGAAGCGGAGATATTTGGAACTCAGAATGTGATTGGATGATTAATTTAAATGAAAAGTACGGAATTTTGTGTGAAGAAATGGAAGGAATCGCAATTTATACAGTTGCAAATCAATATGGAATTCCAGCAATTGATATAAGGGTTATATCTGATAATGCGATATTAAAAGAAGAGTATGACAGAAAAGTTAGCATAAGAGCTCAAGAATTTACAATGAATTTATTAAAAGAAATGTTCTAATTTGTAGAATATTTCTTTTTTTCTACAATAAGAAAAGACAAATTTTTCGAATGTAAAGGTCTATAATATAGAACAAGGTGAGAGAATGACAATTTACATAGACGTTATATTTTTAGAAAATATGATATTAAATTTTATAATTTTATATGCTACTGGAATAATAAGCAAATCCAAAGTTAAAATATGGAGAATAGCTTTGCGGTGCTGGAATTGGAGCAATGTACACAATAATTTATTATTTAATAAGTAGCAAACAAGGATTAGCAAATTTATTTTTAAAATTTATTTTGTCTTTAGTTATGGTATATGTTTCGTTTGCACCTAAAAGCATTAAAGAAGAGTTGAAGTTGTTAGTGTTTTTCTATTTAACATCGTTTGTATTTGGTGGAGCAGCACTTGGAGTAATATATATGGTAAATACTGGAAAAATATCAATAAAAAATGGTGTGATTATAGGAAATTATACGTTAAAAACTATTCTAACTGGATTTGTAATTGCGTTTTTGATTATAATTACAGCATTTAAATTTGTGAAATCAAAAATTTCGAAGAATGATTTGTTTTGCAACATTATAGTAAAAATCAATAAAAAAGAGGTTAAAGCAAAGGCTATGATAGACACTGGAAATATGCTTAAAGAACCGATTACAAACATTCCGGTGGTTGTTATGGAACATAGCTTGTTATATGATGCAATCCCAAAAGAAATTTTGGAAAATATAGATGATATATTAGGAGGTGATTTTAATAAAATACCAGAAAAGATAAAACAAGAATATATGTCAAAGTTAAAAGTTATACCATTTTCCTCACTTGGCAAGCAAAATGGTATGCTTCTAGGATTAAAGGCAGATGAATTAGAAGTGGAAGCTGAAGATGGAATAAAAAATGTAGATAAAGTTATAATTGGAATTTACAATAAGAATTTTAGTAAAAAAGGTGAATACAGTGCCTTACTAGGAATTGACGTAATTTAGAAAGGAGGAAAGCTTTGTTTAAATTACAAAATTGTGTGATAAACTTAGGACAAAGCAAAAGAAAAATGAATATTTTAGAAGTTTTGAAGGAAAATGTAAATTCGTTATATGTTAAATACATAAAAAATGATGAAATTATAGAAGAACCAATTTTTTATATTGCAGGGGCACAAACGCTTCCACCGCCACTTCCAGAAGAAGAAGAACTTTTTTACATACAAAAATTGTCTGATGAGGATAATTTGGAAGCTAGACAAATTTTGATAGAAAGAAATTTAAGACTTGTTGTGTATATTGCAAAAAAATTTGAAAACACCGGAATTGGTATTGAGGACTTGATTTCTATAGGAACAATTGGTCTGGCCAAAGGAGTAAATACATTTAAAGCCGATAAAAATATCAAACTTGCAACATATGCATCAAGGTGTATTGAAAATGAAATTCTTATGTATTTAAGAAGGACAAATAAATTAAAAGGTGAAGTTTCTCTTGATGAGCCTCTAAATAAAGATGCCGATGGTAATGAACTTCTTTTGTCTGATATTTTGGGCACTGATGGTGATGTTACTTCTAAAGATATCGAAGATGAAGTTGATAAGAAGCTTCTCAAAATTTCAATTGATAAGCTTAATAGTAGAGAACGTAATATTATGGAGATGAGGTTTGGCCTTAAAAATGGGGGCAAAGAGAAGACCCAAAAGGAAGTAGCTGACGAGCTTCGGCATTTCTCAGAGCTACATTTCGAGATTGGAAAAGAAGATTATTAAGAAGATGAAAAGGGAGATTTTGAGTAAGACTTCGTGAGTGTGAGTAAAGATGTGTGTAATTGAAAAACCCGCAAAGAAATAATTTATTTTTTTGCGGGTTTTTTTAAATGACTGGTATTTGATTAAATTGGTTAATTAAATTTATTACGATTGGGGTTATCAGACAGTTTAAATAGATGCTTGTACTGTTTTACTTTTTCACAGAATTTGTGAAGATTAATGCCAAATTCGCCATTGTAATCATAGAGAATTATTACCAATGTTTGAACACGGTCAAAGAAAAGTTCGGTGAAAAAATCAGCGATATGAAATCGTCCGCCTAAATATCCCAATAATGAGTAAAGAGAAGTTCGTTCATTGTTGAGCCGAATTGCTTGAGTTGTATGTGTATCGAAGAGCTCAAAAACATCACTCATTGGCATCATGATGAATGTTGCCAATAGTGACGATGGTAACGAATTGAAGCCATCTGAGAAAAAGGGAGCTTTAGCAAAGATAGTGTATACGCCATTATCTATTCCTCTGACATAATTAACAATAAAACATGATAGTGTTATGGCTAAAGATGCTCGTTTGGAATAATCTCCTATCATTTCACTTATATATATAGTTCTGCCATGGTAGAGATCGTAATACGAATATATTGCAGGACTATATGTAAAATCGCGCTTTGGTAAATCTGACAAGTCTTTTTCAAGAATTTTTACATTAAGCGACTCAGCCAACCCATAGATATCAAAAGCAAATTTTACGTTATGTTCCGGAAAGAGCTCAAAGTATGCATTACGAATTTCTTCGGCAAACAAAAACATATAAATATAGAGCTTTTTGTAGCCGATATCGTAACTTGAAAGTAGATTTTTTAAACTAATATCATACTTCCGATTGGTTTTTTTTATGATTTCATCAAGGTTTAATTGTTCCATAGTTTTTCCTCCTGTTTTAATACCAGTCATTTTGCAGCAATTTGTTCAATGGCATGTTAACATAAATACTGGTAAAAGTCAATAGATAGGTTCATTTTGGGAATGGAAATTTTGGAACTCGTTTATTAAAATTTTCTCAATCGATTTTTTGTTAACACGGGTAATTCAGTTAATTTTTTATTAGATAAACGTGAAATTATTTAAAAAAAGTTAACATAACTTTACAAAGCCGAAAAATAGTGATATAATAATCACATGTTTATAATATACTAAAAATGAAGAAAATATTTCTTAATTTGAAGGCACATACAGAAACTTTAGTATGTAAAAACAAAACATTCTTCTACAAAATGTAATTATAAACAAAAGACAAAACAGGAGGAAAAAAGATGTTAGAATTATCAGTATGGGAGAATAATGCGATAACAAGAAAGGAAGACAGTGTGTTTACTAATAGAGTCTTTGGGGAAAATAACAAAGTTTTTATTAGTGGAAAACTTGAAGCAGAGTTTGAGTATGGCTATAAGGAAAAAAGAAAAAGATTTTTCCGGAACAGGGTTATAGTTGAAAGACTCAGTGAAACAAAGGATTTCATTCCAATCATGGTACCGGAGTATTTATTAGGTAATAACAAAGATGAGATGAAAGGGAAGTGGGTAGAAATCTATGGTCAGCTAAGGACCTGGAATGAAGTTATAGATAAGAAAAAAAAGCGTAGTCATTTGAGAGTCTTTTTAATGGTAACAGAAATTAACATTTATGATGATGAAGGAGAAGCATTAGAAATCATAAATGGAAACTGGAGTTATTATGACGGCTATATTTGTAAACCACCGGTAATAAGAACGACTCCTTCGGGAAAGGAGATAACCGATGTTATCTTGGCTGTTAACAGGGATAACAAACTTAACAGCGATTACATTCCATGCATCGTATGGAGCCACGAAGAAGGAGAAACTAAGGATTTTAAAGTAGGAACACATTTGAAATTCTATGGTAGAATTCAAAGCAGAACCTATTTTAAAGATGATCCAAAGGATCCAAGTAAAAAAATAGAAAAAACAGCTTATGAAGTTTCAGTGATGAGAATGCTGAGCATAGATGATGTAAGTTGTTTTGAAAAAAAGTAAGTAAAAAGTAAGTAGAAGAATGAAAGGAACGGGGTGATTAAATTGCTCCGTTTCTTTTTTTGAGAAATCCCAAAAAACTCAGTCCAAAAATACCCAAAAAGAACCGACCCTAATGGTCCCAGTGGGCCAGATGTGGCAAAAAATGGACCCAAAAGAACCGACTCTAGTGGTCCCAATGGTTTCTAATGGGGGTGTTGCGAAAAATGTAAAAATGTAGTAAAATAGACAGGTAGAAAAGAAAAAAGGAAGGAAGCAGCAAAAATGAAATTAGAAGAATTTGATTACAATTTACCAGAAGAATTAATAGCACAAGTGCCAATACAAAAAAGAGACGAATCAAGATTGATGGTGGTAGATAGAGAAAAAAGGACAATAGAAGATAAAGTATTTAAAGATATAATAGATTATTTAGAGCCAGGAGATTGTTTAGTTAGAAACAACACAAAAGTAATACCAGCAAGGCTATATGGAAAAAAAAATACAGGTGCAAATGTAGAATTTGTATTACTAAAGCAGATTGAAGGAGATACCTGGGAAAGTATTGTAAGGCCAGGAAATAAGTTAAAGCCTGGTTCAAGAGTTATTTTTGGAGATGGACTTTTAAAAGCTGAAATTTTAGAGGTTTTAGAAGATGGAACAAGAAAGGTAAAATTTGAATATGATGGTATTTTTAACGAAATATTAGACAAGATTGGTTTAATGCCACTTCCACCATATATTCACGAAAGCTTGAAAGAAAATGACAGATATCAAACTGTTTATGCAAAATATGAAGGGTCAGCAGCAGCACCAACAGCAGGGCTACATTTTACTCCTGAACTTTTAAAGAAAATTGAAGAAAAAGAAATAAAAATTGCAAATGTTACATTACATGTTGGAATTGGAACATTTAGGCCTGTTAAAGAAGAAAATATTGAAGAACACAAGATGCATACAGAACATTTTTATATTAAGCAAGAAGATGTTGATAAAATAAATGAGACAAAGAAAAATGGTAAAAAGGTTATTGCTGTAGGAACTACATCTTGTAGAGTTTTAGAAACAATTGCTGATGAAAATACAGGACTTGTAAAACAAATTGAAGCAGATACGGGAATTTATATTTATCCTGGATATAAATTTAAATGTATTGATGGTTTGATTACGAATTTCCATTTACCTAAATCAACTTTACTTATGCTTGTTTCGGCTTTAGCTGATAGAGAGTTTATTTTGGAAGCTTATAATAAGGCTGTAGAAGAAAAGTATAGATTTTTTAGCTTTGGGGATGCGATGTTTATAAAATAATTTTTCTTATCAAGAGGGTATTATTTTACAAAAAGAAGCAGTCCAATTGAGAAAAAAGAAAGAAGGAAAAAAGATGAATTCAAATGAGCCACTAGCATATAGAGTGAGGCCTAAAACACTAGAAGAATATGTTGGACAAAAACACATATTAGGAAAAGATAAAATATTATATAGAACAATAAAAGCAGACAGACTATCAAGTCTTATTTTATTTGGACCTCCAGGATGTGGAAAAACATCACTTGCAAAAGTTATAAGTGAAACAACAAAATATAGATTTTATAAAATAAATGCTGTAACAGCCGGGGTTTCAGATATAAAGGCAGTTGTGGAAGAAACAAAAAATTTTATGTTAAATCCAACAGGGAAAGCAATATTATTTATAGATGAAATTCATAGATTTAATAAACTTCAACAAGATGCATTATTGCCATTTGTGGAAAATGGAACAATTATATTGATTGGAGCAACGACGGAAAATCCATATTTTGAAGTAAATAAGGCTTTAATTTCACGTTCAATGGTGGTAAAATTGGAGCCATTAAATGAAGATGATATATTCGAAGTTTTGAAAATGGCACTCACGAAGCCAGAAGGACTTGGAGAATATAATATAAACATAGAAGATAAGACTTTAAGAAAATTATGTACTATTTCTAATGGAGATGTAAGGACAGCTTTAAATTCACTAGAAGTAGCAGTGTTAACAACTGAGATGGATGCAAATGGAGCGATAAATATAACAGATGATGTTTTAAAAGACTGTGTACAAGAAAAAAAGGCAATATTTGATAAAAAAGGAGATTCACATTATGACAATATAAGTGCATTTATTAAGTCAATGAGAGGCTCGGATGCGGATGCTACCGTATTTTACCTAGCAAGAGCTTTAAATGCTGGAGAGGATCCAATGTTTTTGGCTAGAAGAATTGTTATCGCAGCATCAGAAGATGTAGGAATGGCAAATCCTAATGCACTTGTTATTGCAAATTCAGCAATGCAAGCTGTAAATATGGTTGGAATGCCAGAAGCTAGAATTATTTTAGCAGAAGCGGCTGTATATGTTGCAACATCTAAAAAGTCAAATGCATCATATTTGGCTATAAATAAAGCCTTAGAAGATGTTGCAAATAAAGATACAGGAGAAGTTCCAATGCATATTAGAAATGCACCAGTCGATAGAATGGAAAGTCTAGGATATCACCAAGGATATTTGTATCCACATGATTTTCCGGGTCATTATGTGGAGCAACAGTATTTGCCTGATAAGATGCTTGGAACTAAGTATTATGTGAAAGACGAAAATTGTGCAGAAGGAGCAAAAAAATGAATGTAGGATTTATATCACTAGGATGTAGTAAAAATTTAATAGACACCGAAGTAGCAATAGGAAAATTTAAAGAACATGAATTTAATATAGTAAACGAGCCCAAAGAGGCAGACATAATAGTTGTAAATACATGTGGATTTATAGAGTCAGCAAAAGAAGAAGCAATAAATACAATTTTGGAAATGGCAGAATACAAAAAAGGAAGATGTAAGTTTTTGATAGCAATGGGATGTTTAGTTCAAAGATATTATAACGAACTTTCAAAAGAAATGCCTGAAGTTGATTTATTTTTAAAAATTGAAGATTACAATAAGTTATGGGATAAGGTTGAAGAATTAATAAACGGTGAAAATCGTGTAAATAAAGAAGAAACAAACATAAAAAAAACATACAACGAAAGCACAGAAAAAAATATCCATGGAAAAGAGCAAAGCACAAAAAACGATAATAAAAACGCTAAGATTAAACAATTACCAATGTTTGCTGAAAAAGAGTATCTAGCAAGAACAGTATCTACTGGAAAAAATTATGCATATTTGAAAATTGGTGAGGGATGTAGTAATATGTGTACATATTGCGCGATTCCATATATAAGAGGTTTATTTATAAGTAGACCTATGGAGGATATTTTGGAAGAAGCAAAAATGCTTGCAAATAATGGCACTAAGGAGATTATTGTTATTGCACAAGATACTACTAAATATGGAGTGGATTTATATGGAGAATCAAAGCTTGCAGAGCTTCTTCAAAAATTGAGTGAAATTTCAGGAATTGAGTGGATTAGATTTCTATACAGTTATCCTGAAGGAATTACTGATAATCTTATTGATACAGTTAAAAATAATGACAAAATTTGTAAATATTTTGACATTCCAATTCAACATATTTCAAATGAGGTGCTTAAAAGAATGAACAGGAAGACATCTAAAGATAAGATTGTAGCTTTGATTGAAAAAATAAGAGAAAAAATTCCAAATGTAATATTAAGAACAAGTTTGATAGTAGGTTTCCCTGGCGAAACTGAAGAGGATTTTAATGAACTATATGATTTTGTGAAACAAACCAAGTTTGATAAATTGGGAGTTTTTGAATATTCAAGAGAAGAAAACACACCAGCAAGCAAAATGCTTGGGCAAATTCATCATATGACGAAAAAAGCAAGACGTAATAAAATAATGAGAATACAACAAGAAATTTCAAAATCAAAATTAAAGGAAAATATTGGCAAAAAAATGCTTGTTTTAATTGAAAATGTGTCTTTTGATGGAAAACATTTGGTTGGAAGAACTAGAAATGATGTTCCAGAAGAAGATGGAATTGTATATATTGAAAAGAAAAATGAAAGCGAAAATTTGCTAAATCAGATGATTTGGTGTAAAATAGTAGATGTAAGTGATTATGATTTAGTTGCGAAAATTTTGTAAAACCTTTTTAATTAAGGTAGATTGGAGGATATTATGCCAAAAGAAAGAGATGTATCAAATGAACCAATTTTGTATTTTTTAATGGATTCCAGAGAAAAAAAGGCTGAGATAAATAAATTTACTAAAATAGAAGTAATTAGAAATCAATGTAGAGAATTGGGAATTTTTAGTTATATTGATAAAGAGAAAAATGCAAAGAGATTAAGCAAAATATTTTTAATAAGCGAAATACATGATGGTCAAAGAGTTTTTCTTATATATGATGAAAATGCAAAAATTATTGCTTGGAAAGACAATGAAAAGAATGGGTTACAAATGGCTCGAAATATAGATTTGAATAAGAAATTACTTGAAAGGCAAATTTCTCTCGATGAAGAAAGAACAAGAAATCAAGAAAGCGGAACATCTTCAAGCAGCGATACTTCAAAAGCTGGAGATGGTAGAGATAGAGGCCAAAAAGAACATGAATTCAAAGACATTAAAAAAGAAAAAGAATCTGAAGAAAAATCACCAGATAGTAAAGAGATACCAAAACTAGAAAATCTAAAAGGAAAAATAAAAGATTATGAAAGAATGCCTAAAACAAGGCTGAATCAAACTATTAATGGATATAAGCTATATGAAATTTTAAAACTAAAAGAAAAATTAAAGGGAAGATTGCCTGAAGGTATATCTGAAAGTTCTTTTGATGATGGATACCTGACAATGAAGGAAACTGGTAAAATGAGTGAAATAGGAGAAAAAGAATATAAGCTTGCAGTTTCTACAATTGATGGTGATATTGTGGAACTTGATGAAAGTATATTAGAGCCTCAATATCTTGGAAGTAGACAAGAAAGAATGGAAAAAGAAAACAAAAGATATCGCATAGCAGATGGAGAAGAAACAAGAAAACCTGACAAAGAATCAAGTTTAACACAAATGGCAAAATGGAAAATAAAGGATTTGAATGGATTGGAAGTACAAGGAGAAGATTGGTATCTTGCAATTGATATGAATAAGGAGTATAGAGAAAATGGTACACACCCAGCAAATGGAAAGCTAACAGAAATTTCGTTTATACAAGAAGATAATCATGATAGAAGTGCGGGAATAGAAAGAACAAGAGAATCTGTCGAATATAAACTTGAAGATATAACAGAACCACCACTTAATGCTAAGGAAGAAAAACATATGGAGCAGCTAAGAAAAAAAGAAATAAATGAGGCTAATAATACTAGAAAAGAACATAAACAGGAATTACATGATGTAATCGAAAGGCTTACTGAGAAGTATGGGGAAGGTTACAGAAAAGAAATAGAAGAAAAAGTTGAGCAAGAACATAGAAAAGGAAAAGATGCGAAAGAGATTGAACATGATGTAAAAGAAGATATGAATGATTTAGAGGATGAACTTTATAGACATGGAAGAAGAAGAGATCATTAATGTGCTTAATTTTTGAACGAAAGGATTTGACAAAAATAATGGAACAAGAAAACATTAAAGGAATAATTGAAGCTATTTTATTTGCAGCAGGAAAGGAAGTTTCTAGTAAAGAATTAAGCTTAGCTTTGGAGAAGTCAAAAGATGAAATTGAAGAAAATATTTATCAAATGAATTTGGAATATAATGACAGTGACAGGGGAATAGAAATAATAAAAACAGGTGATAACTATCAATTAGCTACAAGAAAAGAATATTATGAGTATGTATATAAAATTATTGATAAAAGAAACAAGCCCAAACTTTCAAATGCAGCTATAGAAACACTTTCAATAATTGCGTATAATCCAAGAATTTCAAGAGCTGAAATAGAAAATATTCGTGGGGTAAATGTTGATGGAACTATGTATAAATTGCTTGAATATGGCTTGATAGAAGAAGCGGGAAAACTTGATTTACCTGGAAAACCTATGTCGTACAAAACAACAAATGAATTTTTGAAAATGTTTGGATATAGCAGTTTAGACGACTTACCAGAACTTCCAAAGTATAAACTTGATTCTAATAATCAAATTGTTATAGATGAATTGGTAGAACAAGATAAAGATTTGACCCAAAAAGAACCGGTCCCAATGGGGCAAGTGAAATAAATTGAAAGGAAAGAATTATGGGAGATAACAAAAATTACGTAAAAGAGATAACAAATATAGATGAAGATTTTGCAAAGTGGTATACAGATATTGTAAGAAAAGCTGAACTTGCTGATTATACAGATACAAAAGGATGTATTGCAATAAGACCATATGGATATGCAATATGGGAAAATATTCAAAATTATACAGATAGAAAGTTTAAGAAAACAGGGGTAAAAAATACATATTTTCCAGTATTGATACCAGAAAGTTTACTTCAAAAAGAAAAAGACCATGTCGAGGGCTTTGCACCAGAAGTTGCTTGGGTTACAGAAGCTGGTGGAGAAAAGTTAGATGAAAGATTATGTGTAAGGCCAACTTCCGAAACGATTATAACAACAATGTATTCGAGATGGTTAAATTCGTGGAGAGATTTGCCTTTTGTGTATAACCAATGGTGTAGTGTTTTAAGATGGGAAAAGGAAACAAGACCATTTTTGCGTTCAAGGGAGTTTTTATGGCAAGAGGGTCATACAATTCATGAAACTGAAAAAGAGGCAAGAGAAAGAACTTTACAAATGCTTGAAATTTATGCTGATGTTGTAGAAAATTTACTTGCAATTCCAGTAATTAAGGGAATAAAAACTGAAACAGAAAAATTTGCAGGGGCAGAAGAAACATATACTATTGAAGCTATGACATATGATGGAAAAGCTTTACAGTCAGCTACATCACATTATTTTGGCCAAAACTTCACAAAGCCTTTTGACGTGAAGTTCCAAAATAGAGATGGTAAACAAGAGTATGCATACCAAACTTCTTGGGGATTATCTACTAGATTGATTGGAGCTATAATTATGGCTCATGGTGATAACAGAGGCCTTAAACTTCCACCAAGAGTTGCACCTATTCAGGCTGTGGTTGTTCCAGTTGCTATGCATAAAGATGGAGTAAAGGAAAAGGCAACTGAAGTTTATGAAATGTTAAAAAATACATTTAGAATGGAAATTGATTTAAGAGAACAAGTTAGCCCTGGTTATAAGTTTAATGATTGGGAAATGAAAGGTGTTCCAGTAAGAATTGAAATGGGACCAAGAGATATTGAAAATGGAGTTTGCGTTTTAGTTAGACGTGATACTTCTGAAAAAATTACTGTTCCTGTTAAGGACCTAGAAGTTGAACTTGGTGCTTTACTTGAAAAAATTCAATTTGATATGTATGATGTTTGCAAAAAAAGAATGGAAGCTAAAACTACTGTTGCTCATAATTTGGATGAATTCCAAGACAATATGAATAAGTGCCAAGGTTTTATTAAAGCTATGTGGTGCGGAAGCCCTGAATGTGAGGCTAAAATAAAGGAACTTACAGCTGCTAAGTCTAGATGCATGCCTTTTGAAAAAGAGGTTGTTGGTGATACTTGCGTTTGCTGTGGTAAGAAGGCTGATAAATTTGTTATTTGGGGAAGACAGTATTAATTTAATATTTGATGACTGACTATTGATGGTTGGCCATCATTTTTTATGGAAAATAATTCCAAAAAGAGGGGTGTTCTTAAGAGAAAAGTCGAATTTTGTCGAACGATACCAAATTCAAAAAAATCAATTTCCCCCTTGCAAAAAAGCAAAAAAAATATTATAATAAAAAAGTGGATTAAAATTAACACCAAATTTTCCCAAAAGAAATTTTAGGAAAAAAAAAACCAAATTTTCTGGTAGTTAAAATTTTAATCTTTTTTTATTTAAAAAAATAAGTCAAAATTTGGTTGGAAAAGGAGAAAAAATGAACACAAAATACATATTTGTAACAGGAGGAGTTGTATCAGGACTAGGAAAGGGAATAACAGCAGCATCACTTGGAAGATTATTAAAAAATAGAGGGTACAAAGTAACAATACAAAAATTTGACCCATATTTAAATGTAGACCCAGGAACAATGAGCCCATATGAACATGGAGAAGTATTTGTAACAGATGATGGAGCAGAAACAGATTTAGACTTAGGTCATTATGAAAGATTTATAGATGAAAATTTAACAAAAAATTCAAGTGTAACAATGGGAAAGGTATATTTGTCAGTTCTTGAAAAAGAAAGAAGAGGAGATTATCTCGGAAAAACAGTACAAGTAATACCACATGTTACAAATGAAATAAAAGAAAGAATATATAGTTTTGAAGACACTGATGTTGATATTGTAATAACTGAAGTTGGTGGAACTGTAGGTGATATAGAAGGACTTTCAATAATAGAAGCAATTCGTCAAGTAGGACTTGAAAAAAATAAAGAAGATGTATTATATGTACATGTTACACTTCTTCCATACATATCAGGTTCAAATGAAATAAAATCAAAGCCAACACAACATTCTGTAAAAGAATTACAGAGTTTAGGAATTCAACCAGATATATTGGTATGTAGGTCAGAACAGGAAATACCAGAAACAATAAGAGAAAAATTGGCTTTATTTTGCAATGTAAGAAAGACAAGCGTTATTCAAAATAGAACAGCAGATTGCTTATATGCAGTTCCATTAATGCTTGAAAAAGAAGGACTAGCAAGGGAAACATGCAATCATTTAAGATTAGATAGCTTTGTTCCAGATAATTCAAAATGGGAAGAAATGGTTCAAAATATTAGAACAATAAATCCTGAAAATAAAGTTAAAATTGCTATAGTTGGAAAATATACTCAATTAGAAGACTCATACATTTCAGTTGTAGAAAGCTTACAACATGCTGGTTTTGCAAATAATGTAAAGGTTGAAGTAGAAATGATAGATTCTGAATTAATAGTAAGTTCAAATGTTAAGGAAAAACTATCAAAATATGATGGAATAGTAGTTCCTGGAGGATTTGGAAATCGTGGAATTGATGGAATGATAGAAACAATAAAATATGCAAGAGAAGAAAAAGTTCCATTTTTAGGTATTTGTCTTGGAATGCAAATGACAGTTGTTGAATATGCAAGAGATGTATTAGGTTTAAAAGATGCAAACTCTGCAGAATTTAGCAATGATACTAAAAATCCTGTAATTCATATAATGGAAACACAAAAAGATATAAAGAAAAAAGGCGGTACAATGCGTCTTGGAAGCTATCCATGTGTGATAAAACCTGGAACTTTGGCAGAAGAAGTTTATGATACAAATAAAATAGATGAAAGACATAGACATAGATTTGAATATAACAATGAATACAAGGAAAGACTAGAGGCAGCGGGACTTGTATGTTCTGGTACATCACCAGATGGAAGCTTGGTTGAAATTGTTGAAATTAAAGACCATCCATATTTTATAGCTGGACAATTCCATCCAGAATTAAAATCAAGACCAAATAATCCAGCACCTTTATTTGTTGGATTAATAAAAGCAGCAAAATAAAATGGACAAAAGGAGAAAAAAATGGAACTGACACTAACACAATATTTTTTATTATTTATGATATACTCAGTGGCTGGATGGATACTAGAAGTAACATGTAAGCTAATAGAGTACAAAAGATTTATAAACAGAGGATTTTTGATAGGCCCATATTGTCCAATATATGGATGGGGAGCTGTTGCAATAACATTTTTATTGTATAGATATTCATATGACCCATTAATACTATTTTTTATGACACTTTTAACATGTTCAATTTTGGAATATGCAACAAGTTGGGTTATGGAAAAAGTTTTTAAAGCAAGATGGTGGGATTATAGTAAGCGCAAATTTAACATAGATGGAAGAGTATGTCTTGGAACAATGATACCATTTGGAATTTTTGGTATGATACTTACTTATGTTACAAATCCATTAATAGTAAGTGGGCTAGATAAGGTAAATCCTGCAACTTTGAATATTATTGCAATAGTATTGTTGATAATTTATTTAATTGATAATGTACTTTCATCAATTGTAATTTTTGG
The DNA here is from genome assembly GCA_934148985.1 of uncultured Clostridia bacterium. Taxonomy (GTDB): domain Bacteria; phylum Bacillota; class Clostridia; order TANB77; family CAG-508; genus CAG-269. The sequence continues at coordinate 21,441 of CAKPDO010000009.1, read as the reverse complement.
ATTTAGAAAAACAACTGTACAAGTTGGCCGTGAGGGTAGACAAGATAATACTGAACAGATTACAAAGAAGGTAAGAGAAATTTTGAGCTCGAGGTCTTGGATGTACAAAAGACTTGTTGATGCATATCCAAAGCTTGTTGCTATTAAAACTAAAATAAAAGAGATTAAAGAAGAAGTTAAGGAAAATGCAATCGAAGTTAAAAATAGTATTAATGAAAAGGCTCAGGATGTTAAAAACACCATAAGTGAGAAGAAGGATGAAGTTAAAAATACTATTTCTGAAAAATTTAATGGAGATAAGAAATAATTCACATTAGGACCGGTTCTTTTTGTACATTCATTCAAAAAGAACCGGCAAATGTGCCAAAAGGAGCAAATAACATGTTAAATCAATTTTCAAGAACAGAATTATTAGTGGGAAAAGAAGCAATAGAAAAATTGCATAATTCAAAAGTTGCAATTTTTGGATTAGGCGGAGTTGGTTCATTTGTAATGGAAGGCTTAGTAAGAGCTGGAATAGGCCATTTTGTATTAATAGATGATGATAAAATTTGCCTGACAAATTTAAACAGACAGATTATCGCAACAAGGAAGACAATTGGTAAATATAAAGTTGATATTGCAAAAGAAAGGATTTTAGAAATAAATCCCAATGCTGAAGTTGAAACATTTCAAGAGTTTTATATGCCAGGTTCTGAATCAAATATTTTAACTAAAGATTTAGATTATGTTGTAGATTGTATTGATACTGTTACAGCTAAAATAGAACTAATTCAAAATTGTAAAAAATTAGATATTCCAATAATTTCAGCCATGGGAACAGGAAATAAACTTGACCCATCAAGATTTGAAATTACAGATATTTACAAAACTAGTATTTGCCCTCTTGCAAAGGTTATGAGAAAGGAACTAAGAAAAAGAAATATAGATAGTTTAAAGGTTATTTATTCTAAGGAGGAACCTATTAAACCTGATGACAGTAGCTCTAGCAGCTGTAAAACAAATTGCATTTGCCCCCCAGGAACGGCTAGAAAGTGTACTATTAGAAATCAGGTGCCGGGTAGTATTTCTTTTGTGCCTTCTGTTGCTGGACTTATGATTGCTGGGGAGGTTGTAAGGGAGATTATAAATAATTAGGAAGAGAATTTGTAGAAAATAGTAATAATAAAAACTTTATACATAGAAAAATAAGCAAATATAAAAAATTAGAGAAAAAAACATATAATAAAAAAGAAGATAAAAGAAAAAATTTGAGTTACCAAAAATATAAGCAAGACTGTGGAATAAAAGCTTTTGAAAGATTAGCAAAAAAAATAAAGAAAAATTATCCAAGGCTAAATATATTAATATCAGGAGATGTGTTATATGCTAATCAAAAAGTTATAGATATATGTATGAAAAATAAGTGGAAATATATAATAAGGCTGAAAGAAGGGGCAATTCCGACACTTTATAAAGAATTTGAAAAGATAGTATCAGAAGAAAATGAATGTAATGTTGATAAATACGAATTTGTAACGAAAATTGCATATAAAGATTATGAAACAAGCGTAATAAGATATAAAGATAAAGAAACAGAATTTACATATATGACAGATTTACCAATAACCAATAAAAACATAGAAAAGCCAACTAATCAAAAAAACGCTTACCTCAACCATCGTCGATATTCAACTAGCATACATTAACCAGTTAAGATTCGATGGGTAAATTATATAAGAAACAAAAGAAAAAATCAATAGAAAAAATACAGTATTACGTAAACCTGAACTGTGGATAACTCTATGGTTTAGAAAAGAGATGATATACCTGTGGATAACAGGAGTAAAAATTCTTCTAAAAAAGAATAACTATATTTTTTTAGAATTTTTAATAAATTTTGTATTAGACTTATAGTTTACTCTTTTTTACTGCATTGAAATTAATATTTTTGCCGTTTTTATTGTAAATTATGTAAAATTATAGTATAATATATTTAGTATGGCAGTAGCCATTTTATATATATTCCTTTTTGCACACTAACATTTTGTTAGTTTTACATATAAAAAATTTAACAACAAATTGGAGGAATAAAAAATGAAAAAAATTTTTTCTATGTTACTGATGATGGTTTTGGCAATTTCTGTATTGACTGGTTGTAGTGAAAACGATACAACTCGCCAGCGAGAAATAGCTGTAAAGCTTGAAGAAGCTCAACAGACTCCTACCGATATTGATTATTCTCTTGAGAGATATAATCTTATTCGGAGAGCTTATTGGGTAAATGGTCAGAGAGAGAAAGCGTTATCGTTGCCTTGCTCCATTGAAAAACCCTTAGGCTACATTATTTTGATAACCGACAATGGTGCAATCTTGGGTAATTTTGTTGTTGATGGTAAAGTTTCATCACTTAACAGTTTTTTGACTCCAGATACAACTTATCCGAACAGTGCAACTTCTAAGTGGTTAGCAGATGTTGACGGCAGTTATGGAGAAAACGATGCAGGTATCTTTTTCTTTACACCTGACGGAAAGTACATTGAATGGACAGGAACATACTTGTATTCTGATATTCCGTTTGATGTAGAACAGCCTGTTCTTAAAATTAGCGGATAATCATCATATAAACGATAATGGTATCTTTTTCTTCACCACAGATGGCAAATATATTGAATGGACAGGAACATATATTTATTCTGACATTCCTTATATTGTAGATGATCCAATTTTAAAAATACAGGAGGGTAATTAACATGAGTAAATTTGGAGTAACAATCATCAGTATTATCTTAATTGTAGGTATTATCTTTTTTGGATTTACCCCAGGTGGGAGAAGCATCTGGAATACTTATACTCACAGTATGCAGAAAGCTGATGAAAATCAGTACGAAACAAAGAAGAAGGTTGAAGATACGGCACGTTCGATGATTGCATCATACAAGTCAGATGTAGTTACTTATGACCAGTACAAAGACAGTGACAACGAAGAAAAGCAGAGTTGGGCTGAACAGGCAAAAATGAGAGCAAACAGAACGGCTAATTCTTATAACGAGTACATTCTGAAAAACTCTTATGTATGGGAAGACAATATCCCTAGTGATATTGATTATTCTTTGTCTATTATTGAATAATTGCAATCCTTGTAAAGTGGAAATACCCCAGAGTGTGTTTTACATCTCTGGGGCTTCTCATATAAAATATTTAAATTATCCTAGATTTATTTCTTTTTCTAGTTCTTTAATAATTAAGTCTATGTTTTCAATAATTTCATTATATTCAATATTTCTAGCATACAAATGAGCAATTTTATACTTACCCCATTCATTTTGCAATATTGTGCTTTCTTTAATAAAATTAAACCTCTCTTCTAATTCATCAAGAATATATAAACTTTCTCTCCTTTTGCAAGTATTTTGTATTGCCATAATTAAATTTGTTTTGTCTATATCGTTTCAATAATCTCATATAAGAATATATAAGTCATAAAAATCTTTAGCTCTTGTATTTGTTTCAGTATCTTTTATTAGAGTTTCAAATTTTTCAGCAATGATAGTTTCTTTATTAAATTTTTTTCAATTCTGTTTAAATCCTCATATTTTTTCTTTGGTTTCGCTATTTTTACCACCATCCATTTATTTTGATGGTAGTATATCACATAACGGTTTTTTAGTAAATATATTTGCTGTATTTTAGATATATCAACCGTTTTAGCTTTTTTTATAGGAATATTGTAATTTTATCCTGTGGAAAATAAAAAAACAATTGACAACTTTACATAATTTTGATATAATGCATTTTGTAAAGGTGAAAACCTAAGCAAATGCAAGATACAAAACAAGGAGGATGCTTTATGGGTAAAAAAAATCTTGCCAAAAATGTATTGGCGATTGCCAAGGAAAGAGAAGAAGAACGGTTAAAGACCAAAGATGTATTTGAGGAGGTTACTAAAGAAGTAAAGAAAAGACTGAAAAATGGAGACTTTGATTCCATAAAGTCTGATTGCACCACTTTGCCGGAATATACAATTATTGTTCGGCTGAAAAAAGAATATCCATATGATGAAGATATGGAAAGAAAGGTAGCTAAATTCTTTAAAGAATTAGGATTTCATGGTGCTAGTTTCTATAAGCATAATGTTACTCTGGTAATTAAAGAATAACGTTTTCAGTACAAAAAGTAAGTAGGGGGGACAAACGTCCTCCTACTTGCTTTTTGTGAAATTTTTGTGAACTAGCACCCAAACCTTGACATTGCCAAAAAAAGTATTATATAATAAACGATGCACAAAAAATAATATTAGATTTCGCAAAAGGAACCGGTCCCAATGGAAAAATTGGCCCAAAAAGAACCGGTCCCAATGGGACATTCCCAATCAGAAAAAAGGAGGAAAAAATGATAAAATTATTAAAAAACCTAGGCAAAAAAGAATGGCTACTAGCTCTAGTGTGTCTAATACTAATAATAGGTCAAGTATGGTTAGAGTTAAAAATGCCAGACTATATGTCAGAAATAACAGTGCTTGTGCAAACAGAAGGAAGCGAAATGTCTGAAATTGTAAAAAATGGAGGATATATGATAGGATGTGCATTTGGAAGTTTGATATCAGCAATAATAGTAGGATACATAGCATCAGGAATATCAGCAACATTTTCTATGAAAGTAAGAAAAAAACTATTTAATAAAGTTGGAAATTTAGCAATGAATGAGGTTAAAGGATTTTCAACAAGTAGTTTAATAACAAGAACGACCAATGATATAACACAAATCCAAATGTTAGTTGCAATGGGACTTCAATTAAGTATAAAGGCTCCGATTACGGCTGTTTGGGCAATAACTAAAATACTAAATAAGAGTTGGCAATGGAGTTCATTAACAGCAGTTGGAGTTGTAGTTTTATTATCAGTAATAGGGGCATTAATGGCAATTGTAATGCCACGATTTAAAATTGTTCAAAAATTAACAGATAAGATAAATGAGGTTACAAGGGAAAACCTTACAGGAATAAGAGTTGTAAGAGCATTTAATGCTGAAGATTACCAAGAAAATAAATTTGAAGAAGTAAATACAAAACTTACAAATCAACAATTATTCAACCAAAAAGCATTTTCAGTATTATCACCAACAATGTACCTAGTAATGTATTTCCTAACACTTGGAATTTACTTTATAGGAGCATATTTGATAAGAGATGCAGGAATGGCTGATAAAATAGGAATTTTTGGAAACATGGTTGTATTTAGTTCATATGCAATGCAAGTTATAATGTCATTCCTAATGCTTGCAATGATATTTATGATGGTACCAAGAGCACAAGTTTCAGCAAACCGTATAAATGAAGTTTTAGATACTGAAATTTCTGTAAAAGATGGAACAATTGATAAAAATACAAATGGTGAAACTGGAACAGTTGAATTCAAAAATGTTGGATTTAAATATCCAGATGGAGAAGAATATGTTTTAAGAAATGTATCATTTAAAGCAAATAAAGGTGAAACAATAGCTTTTATTGGTTCAACAGGTTCTGGTAAATCAACATTAATCAACCTAATTCCAAGATTTTATGATGCAACAGAAGGTGAAGTTTTGGTTGATGGTGTAAACGTAAAAGATTACACACAACATTTTCTACATGATAAAATAGGATATGTATCACAAAAAGCGGTAATATTTAATGATACAGTAAGTGGAAACGTATCTTATGGTGATAATGGAAAAGGCGAAATTTCAATCGAAAAAGTAAAAGAGGCAATCGAAGTTGCACAAGGAAAAGACTTTGTTGAAAAAATGGAAAATGGCTATGATACACAAATGGCACAAAGTGGAAGCAACGTGTCAGGTGGTCAAAAACAAAGACTTTCAATTGCAAGAGCTATTGCAAGAGATCCTGAAATATATATTTTTGACGATAGTTTTTCGGCATTGGATTATAAAACAGATAGTATATTAAGAAAAGAGTTAAAAAAATATACTAAAGATGCTACAACATTGATAGTTGCTCAAAGAATTGGAACAATTATGAATGCCGACAAAATCCTTGTATTAGATGAGGGAAAAGTAGTCGGAATGGGTACGCATAAAGAATTATTAAAAAATTGTGAAGTTTACAAACAAATAGCCTTATCACAATTGTCAAAGGAGGAATTAGATAATGCCTAGAGGAGGACCAATGGGTAGAGGTGGAGACCCTACCGATAAAGCAAAAGACTTTAAAGGAGCAATGAAAAGACTATTTTCAGAATTAAAACCTTTTAAAATATTAATATTTATAGCAATAGTTCTAGCAATTCTAGGTTCTATAATGTCTATAATTGCTCCAAATAAATTGTCAGATTTAACAGATAAAATATCTGAAGGATTATTTGGCACCATGGATATGGATGGAGTTAAGAAACTTGCAATTACTCTTGCAAGTTTATATATTGCAAGTGCATTATTTACATTTATTCAATCAATTGCAATGACAGATGTTGCAAACAAATTTGCAAAGAGTTTGCGTTCAAGAATATCACATAAAATTAACAAATTACCGCTTAGATATTATGATAAACATTTAATTGGTGATATTTTATCAAGAGTTACAAACGATATAGACACAATTGCACAAAGTATGAATCAATCCTTAGCAACATTGGTAAGCTCAACAGTCCTATTTTTAGGAACAATTGTAATGATGTTCTACACAAACTGGATAATGGCATTAACCGCTATTGGTGCAAGTTTAATAGGATTTATATTCATGTTTGGAATCCTTGGAAAATCGCAAAAATACTTCGTCGCAAGACAGGTTGAACTTGGTAAATTAAATGGTCATATTGAGGAAGTATATTCAGGATTAAATGTCGTAAAAGCCTATAATGGAGGAAAACTTGCGAATGAAAAATTTGATGTTTTAAACAAAAATGTATATGAAGCAAATAGAAAAAGTCAATTTTTATCAGGATTAATGCAACCTCTTATGAACTTTATAGGAAACTTTGGATATGTTGCAGTATGTATAGTTGGAGCAATTTTGACAATGAAAAATATGATTTCATTTGGTGTTATAGTTGCATTTATTACATATGTAAGACTATTTACATCTCCACTTTCACAAATAGCGCAAGCGATGACATCACTTCAATCTACAGGAGCAGCAAGTGAGAGAGTATTTGAATTTTTAGATGAGCCAGAAATGGCTGATGAAAGTAACTTTACTAAAAAATTGGATAAAAATACAGTCAAAGGTGATATTGAATTTGAAAATGTTGTATTCCAATATGACAATAATCCAAAACCTACGATCCAAGATTTTAGTGCTAAAGCCAAACCTGGTCAAAAGATAGCAATTGTAGGACCAACAGGAGCTGGAAAAACAACTTTAGTAAATTTACTTATGAAATTCTATGACATAAATTCTGGAGATATAAGAATTGATGGAGTATCTACAAAGGAATTAACAAGAAAAAATATACACGATTTATTTACTATGGTTTTACAAGATACTTGGTTATTTGATGGAACAATCAAAGAAAATATTATTTATAACACTGAAAATGTAACAGACGAACAAGTAAAAGAAGTTTGTAAAGTTGTTGGCTTAGACCACTTTATTAAAACTTTGCCAAAAGGCCTAGATACTGAACTTTCTGATAATGATGAGGTTTCAGCTGGTCAAAAACAACTTCTTACTATTGCAAGGGGAATGCTTAATAAAACACCATTTTTGATTTTGGATGAGGCTACTTCTAATGTTGATACAAGAACAGAAGAACTTGTTCAAAAGGCTATGGATAAGTTGACAGAAGGCAAAACTTCATTTATTATTGCACACAGATTATCTACTATTAAGAATGCCGATTTGATTTTGGTTGTTAATAATGGAAATATTATTGAACAAGGAAATCATGAGGAATTGATGGAAAAACATGGATTTTATGCTGATTTGTATAATAGTCAGTTTGAACTATAAAAATGTTCATTTGGGACCGGTTCTTTTAAGTACAATGTACTTTTGGGACCGGTTCTTTTATGAACATGTCCGCAAAAGAACTGGTCCCAAATGAGCATAACTATTGCTTTTTCATTTTTGGTTTAGAAATTAAAGAAGCAATATATCCAAAAAATACAGCGGCAGCAATTCCACCGGCACTTGATTTAAGGCCGCCAGTAAAAATACCTAAAAATCCAGTCTGTTTAACAGCTTCGATAACACCTTTTGCAAGATTATTTCCAAAGCCAGTTAGTGGAACGGTTGCACCACAGCCAGCAAATTTAACAAGGTATGGATAAATGCCTAGACCGCCTAAGATAGTTCCAACAGTCACAAAAAGGACTAAAATTCTAGCTGATGTAAGTTTGGTTTTATCTATTAAAATTTGTCCAACTATACAAATAAGACCGCCCAGTTATAAAACATCTAAGTAAAAGCATCCAATCAAAATTTTGCCAAAATTCCATAAATTAATCCTTTCTAATTTTCTATAGCAACAGCTTGAGCAATACCAGGAATAGATTCGCCTTGTTGAGAACTCATAGAATTCATTAAAGCTCCTGTTGCGATAAGAAGAATTTTATTCAATTTTTTTGTTTTTAATTGTTCAAATAAATATCCAGAAAAAACACTTGCACAGCAACCACATCCACTACCACCAGAGTGAGTGTCTTGAGTAGATTTATCAAAAATAAGCACACCACAATCATTATAAACAGATTTTATATTGCAACCGGCATTTTGTGATAAATCAATTAAAATATCTTTTCCAATATGACCTAAATCACCTGTAAGAATTGCGTCATAATAACTAGGTTTTCGGCCAGTATCTGAAAAATGAGTCATTAATGTATCAAATGCAGCAGGTGCCATTGCAGCTCCCATATTATTAGCATCTTTAATTCCCATATCTACAATTTTACCAGTTGTTATATGTGTGATATGTGGGCCATTTCCATCTTTTGCAAGCATTGCAGCTCCACACGCAGTAACTGTCCATTGAGCCGTTGGCGGCCTTTGATTTCCAAGTTCTAGTGGAAACCTAAATTGCCTTTCAGAACTACAAAAGTGACTAGAAGCGCTACATATAGCATAATTTATTCCACCGCTCTATAAAAACAGATGCAAGTTGCATGCCTTCAACAAATGTTGAACAAGCACCAAATATTCCATAAAAAGGAACATTTAATTCGCGTAAGCCAAAACTTGATGAAATACACTGATTTAATAAATCGCCAGCAAAACAGTATTCAACTTTATTTGATGGAATACCTGATTTTGATATTAAGGCATTAACTGTTTGCTTAACAATTTTACTCTCAGCTTTTTCCCAACTTTTTTCACCCCACATTTCGTCATCTAAACATTGGTCAAAATATTTAGCAAGTGGTCCATCGGCTTCTTTCGGACCAGCAATACAAGCTGTTTCTAAGATTGTTGGTGGAGTATCAAATTTTATTGTTTGTTTACCTAATTTTTTCATTGTTATTCAATCCTTTCTTACACCAAAACCCCTTGGCAATTAAATAAAAAGTACACAATTCCAACTATAATAGAAGTTGAAATACCATAAACCAAAACGGGTCCAGCGACAGTGAACATTTTAGCTCCAACTCCCATGATGTACCCTTCTGATTTATACTCCATGGCTGGAGCAACTATAGAGTTAGCAAAACCGAGTTATTGGAACAAGAGAGCCTGCACCAGCAAATTTACCAATTTTATTAAAAATATTAAGAGCCGTTAAAAATGCACTTAGAGCAATTAAGACAATCGAAACAATTGTACCACTAGCAACTTCATCTAAACCTTTGTACATACAAAATGAAAATATAATTTGACCTATTGAACAAATAAGCCCTCCAACCCAAAATGCATTAAAGCAGTTTTTTAAAATAGGAGAATTGGGGGATTTTTGATTTACATATTCTTGATAATCTTTTTTTGTATCTATTGGACTATTCATATTTATATTATAACCTCCATGAATTATTTTAATATTATGTTTTGCAAATTTTTAAAATTTATACGTCAATATTACAAATGATGAAATATTACAACAATATTACAATTATATTACATTTATATTATATTTTAAACAAAGGTATTGATTTTAAAAAGGAAAACATATAAAATAAAAAAAGAAATAAAAATTTTAAGAAACAAGAGAATAAAACAAGGAGCCAAGAAAGATGCAAAATTGTTTAGGAATATATATAGAAAACAATTTAATTAAATATGCAAAAGTTTCTAAGGATAAGGATACTTTTAAGGTAGAAGCATTTGGAATAAAGTTTTTCGATAATTTAAATGAAACTATAAAAAAAATAATCGAAGAAACATTCAGCTTTAACACACCAGTATCAATAAATCTTGCAAATGAAAAGTATCTATATTATGACATTTTTGCGCTTTTATCTAAAAGTGATATACAAAAATCAGTAGAAACGGAATTTGAAACTTATTGTGATGAAAATAAATATAATCAAAAAGCATTTGAAACAAGATATGCTTTAGTTCCTAATGTTGAGAATAAAGATAGAATAAAAGCAATACATGTTATAGTAAATAAAATAGAATTAAATAAGCAAAAACAATATCTTGAAAAACATAATCTTTCAGGTGTAGTACCAATTGGAACAGCGATAGCAAGTATAGCAAAGTTTGAGAAAAAAGAAAATGTACTAATTGTAAATATGGAAGATAAGACTACAATAACATCTGTTTTTGATAGGCAAATATATAATGTAGAAACAATTGATAACGGAAGTCAAGAAGTACTAGAGAAAATAAACAGAATAGAAAATTCTATGAGTAAAGCATATGAAATTTGTAAGGGAACGACAATATACACCGCAAATGTTATTGATGACTCTAAAGAGCAACCACATTTGGGAGATATAATACCAACACTATATCAAATAAGCCAAAAAGTAAAAAATATTATTGAAAATTCACCTGTAAAGATTTCAACTGTATATTTAACAGGAACTTTATCTGTTATAAATAATGTTGATTTGTATTTTCAAGAATTTTTCCCAACAGCTGATTGCAAAATATTGAAACCAAGCATCATAGAGGGAAATGTAACACAAATAAATATTAAAGATTATATTGAAGTTAATAGTGCTATATCACTTGCTATGCAGGCTTTGGGAGAGGGAGCTCAATCTTTAAACTTTAAAAAGCCTAATGCACTAGAACAATTAAAAAGTCTTGTAAATATAGATATTTCACTTGGAAAGAAAAGTGGAACTAAGCCTAAAGCAACAGGTAAAAAAGAAAACAAAATAGGAAAAAAACTTCCTAATATTAAAATGCCTACAAGTATGTCTTTAAAAGGAGCTTTAGATAAAACAGAAATGATGCTTATTAGGGGAGCGGCAGCAATTATAGTAATAGGTATAATTTTTATTGCTTTTTCTAAGACAATATATGGACAAATGGAAAGCAAACAAAAGGAAATTGACTCTATAATTGCTAGTGAAAATGTTGAGATAGGTAAAATTACTACAGATACTAATTCACTTAACTCAAAAAATACAAAATATAGTTCATTAACACAAGAATTAAAAACTGTAAATGATAAAATAAGCAATATTACTGAAATGAGAAACTCAATTCCTAATTTGCTAAATCAAATAATGCATAAAATACCAGAGGGGGTTCAATTAATTTCAATCCAAAATACTACAGGAAAGAAAATATCAATTATAGCACAAGCAAATGATTATGACCAATTAGGTTATTTTATAGCAAAAATAAAGGTTGATGAAATATTAAAAGATGCAATTTCTTCTAGTAGTCAGAAAAGCGGGGATGTTGTAACTGTTACAATAGAAGGAGAGTTACCATGAGAAAAATTTTGATAAGTATATTAGATGTCTTGTTATTAATTGGCCTAATATTCCTGATTGTAAACGGGGCTAGCTGGATGAAAGTTGAAGGAATAAAAGGCTTAGATGAGGCAAATAAAGCGGTAGATAAAAAAATTTCAAATTTGTCTAATGCAATTAGCGTTACATATGTAAATTCAGAAGCAAATTTAAAACGTGCGGCAAGCACCTTACAAGAAACTAAAACAGAATACGAAAACCAAGAAGCTTTGTCTAGTACACAAAATCGTACGTATGTTTCAAATTTAGAAAAATACGATATAGATTATTTGTGGACAAAGATAGGAAACTTTGCAAGAGATGAAAATGTTGTTATAAAAATGGATTTGGTTCAAAGTGGGTCAAGTTCGAATTTATATACATTGAATTTCACAGTAACTGGTGAATATTCAAGCATAACAAATTTTATATATGATATTGAAAATGATTCAAAATTAGGATTTAAAATAGACGAGTTTAAGATGGGCGCAGCAGATGCAAGTACACTTTCAGCAACTTTTTCATGTAAAGAAATTCCTATCATTGTTGGAACTGTTGACCAAGGAAGTTCAAGCGCTAGTTCATCTACAACAAGCGATTCAAGCTCTGGAACAAATCAAACAAGTTCATCAAGTAGCACTCAATCAACAAATACTGGAGCTTCAACAAACAGTACAAATACGAACGGCACAAGTACAAACAGTTCAGCTACAACAAATTCATCTACATCAAGTTCTAATACAACACCAACAGTTACAGAAACAAGCTCAGGTTCTTCAAGATAAGGAGGAAGATATGGCAAAAATTATAAAAGAAATAATCATAATGTTATTAGTATGTTTAGTAACAATGCTTGTTTTGGCAATATCATTATATAAATTTATTCCAAATAGAAAAATTGTACCTGAGATTGCAACATATAAGGCATCAGAGGAAGTACAAGATTTACTCGAAGATAATATTGACCAAAATACTAATCAAACAAGCCAAAATATAGCAACATATGAAGTAACAGCAGGTGAGTTAAAAGGTTATCAAAAGACAAACATTTATGTTCCTGGAAAGTCAAATCCATTTGCACCAGCATCAAAATCGGTGTCTGGAGATGGAGAAAATACAGGAAGTGATGGAAATAACAGTAGCGATGGGACATCATCGGAAAACAATACAAGTGATAACAACAAAAATGACAATCCAAATAGTTCGAACCAGACGACTTCACCAAGTATTTACCAAAATAATGGTTCAAAATAATTTTGATATTAATATTATATTTGCTTAAAAGCTAATATATATATAAATAAATAAAGTATTCAAAAGAGAGGGGGGAAAACTAATGAAAAATAATAAAGGTATTACACTTATTGCATTAGTTGTTACTATTATAGTTCTTTTAATCTTAGCAGGTGTTTCTATCGCTATGTTATCAGGACAAAATGGTATATTAAACAGAGCAAGTCAAGCTACTTGGAAATCTAAATTAGGTGATGCTGAAAGTACAGTTGCTTTATCTGTAAGTAACTATTTAACAGATTATTATGCTGTTAAATATACAGGAGCTAAAAGTGAATTTTTAGGAACTGATCAAAGTTATACAGACGAAGTAAATGCAGCTGAAAAAGGTGCTGATGCAGCTGAAACCGAGTTAGGAGGAGATTATACTGTTACAGTAAACAAAAAAACAGATGGAACAGCTATTGAAAGTATAATTATCAAATATACAACTAACGGAAAAGATTACTCTGTTAAAGGTAAAGTATCTGGCTCAAATGTCAACTGGGGAAAAATGGTTGAAGGAGCAAATGGAGCAACAGGTGAATAGTCAAATATTTGTATAAAAACAAATGTAAAAATTAAAAGTTAAAGAGGAGGAAAAACTAATGAAAAACAATAAAGGTATTACACTTATCGCATTAGTTGTAACTATCATAGTTCTATTAATATTAGCAGGCGTTTCAATTGCTATGTTATCAGGACAAAATGGTATATTAAATAGAGCAAGTCAAGCTACTTGGCAATCTAAATTAGGAGATGCTGAAAGTACAGTTGCATTATCAGTAAGCAACTTTTTAACAGATTATTATGCTGTTAAATATACAAATGCTGATAGTGAATACACTGGTAGTCATAAGATAACTGGTACAGATACTGAAGAAACAGCATTAAAAAAAGGTCTTAATAAAGCACAAAGTGAGTTAAAAGATGATTATGCAGTTGTTTATACACCAAAAACAACTGATGCAGCTGGAACAATAAAAATACAATATCAAACAAACGGAAACATATATGAAGTTACTGGAACTATAAGCGGTTCAAATGTAACTTGGGGAAAAATGAATAAATCAGCTTCTACAAGCTTAAATGATCCAAAAGCACCAGCTATATAAAATAAGAATAAAAAACAAAAGCATATGCATGCTATATGCATATGCTTTTCTTAAAAAAGGAAGAAACAAATGAACATATTTTTATATATAATAATATTCATAATGGGAACACTATTCGGCAGCTTTTACACACTAGCTGTCTACAGAATACCAAGAAAAATAGACATAATAAAAACACACTCATTCTGTCCTAATTGTAACCACAAATTAGGGTTCTTTGAGCTAATACCAGTATTTAGTTACATACTATTAGGTGGAAAATGTAAAGAATGTAAGCAAAAAATAAGGCCAAGATATTTCATACTAGAATTCCTATCAGGACTAGCATTCGTATTAATAGCATATTGTCTAAAAATAGATGCATATAACATACAAATAGAAACAATAATAAAGTTTGCATTTATAGCATTATACTTAGCCTCAGTATTTATAATAGCTGGAATAGACAAAGAATACAGAAAAATTGAAAGAGGAGTGTTATACTATGGATTAATGGTATCATGTAGCTACATAATATATCTATGCATAATGGGAGAAAATAGTATTTATAGATATGTGATGTATTTAGTAGCCCTAATAATATTATTAATAATAGATAGTGAAACACAGCTTCAAAAAGCAAAATCAAGTTATTTACTTGAAATATTGATGTTATGTGTAATAATGGCAATAAATACAGGTGTATTAATTACATTACTTTCAGTTATAATAACAGTTTTATCAATAGGAATAACCAAGTTAATTTATTACATAAAAAATGCATTAAACAAACATAAAAAAGAGCAAAAAGACATGAAAGAAATATACAAATTTGGATATTTAATCAGCATAACAAATGTGATTTTGTATATAGGCAAATTATATTTAATATATCATGGATAGAGGTAAAGATGAAAAAATTTTTAAAAAGTGACAAAGGTTTTGCAGGTGTTGACATTTCAATAGCGGTAATAGTTGTACTAATATTTGTTCCTACAATATTCGGAATCTCGTATACTACTCAAAGGATGGAAGCAAATGTTAGAAGAAAGTCAGAAGCTACTAGTATAATCACAAATATATTAGAAATTGTAAAATCAGAAAAATATGAAGATGTTAAAACAGATAGTAGTAAACTTTTGACAGATATAGGCGAAAAATATAGTACATCAACATACAAAAACGAAGAAAAAGAAGAAGATGGTTTTAGTTATATATATTTTTCAAAAACAGGAGCTAATGACGAGCATTATCAAATACAATTAGGAATTAAAAATTATTATCCAACCGAAGATAATACAGAAGACTTAATAAAACAAGTAAAAGTAAGAGTTTTTTATCCATATGATAATAAAATAAAAGATATAGATATAAGTATTGTCATTCAAAATACGTAAAAGAAAGGGGCTCAAAAATTGAAATCAAATAAAGGAATTACATTAACCTCTTTAGTTATTTATATAATATGCTTGGTGATTGTAATAGGCTTAATGTCAAGTTTTACGGGATATTTTTTTAAAAATACAAATGAAGTTACAATTAGCCAAAATGCAGATGAACAATATACAAAATTTTTATCATACATAACCAAAGATGTAAATACGGATGATTTAATATATGTAAAAACAGGAGTAAATAGTACAGATTGCATAATTTTTAAATTTGAAACAGGAATAGAGCATCAATATGTTTTTGCAAATGAAACTATTTATTATATAAGTATTGAAAATCAAAATGAAAAAAAGGTAACTATGTGTGAAAATGTTGTGAAGTCAGCTAATAATACACCAGTTTTTAGCTATGAAAATTCGAAAATTGATATTAATTTTAATATAAAAGAAAAGAATTTTTCGGCAACATTAAGTGTTAATATATAAACAAAAGAAAGGATGGAAAATTATGGAAATAAAAAGAAAACAGCCACTTGGAATTGAATTAGTAAAAAGGGGAGTTGTTGATGGAGAAGCAATAGAAAGAGCTCTAGAGTATCAAAATGAACATCCAAATAAAAAAATTGGAGATATTTTATACATATTAAAAGAAGCAGAGCCAAATGAATTGGTATCGCAAATTGGAGATATAATTGGCGAAAAAGGAATATATTTAACAGATAATAAAATAAAAATAGAACCTACAGAATATTTGCCACTAGATATGATGAAAAGCTACAAGGCTATACCATTTGACATTGAATCTGGAAGAATAAAAATTGCGTTTGCTGATATTGCAAGCAACAAAGATAATATAAAAAGTGTAAAAATGCTAGTATTAAATAAAGGATTGGTATTAGATCCATACATGGCATTTGAAACCAATGTTGATGAATACTTTACGAGATTTGAAGAAGTTTCTACAACCGTAATGGAAGACCTAGAAGATACAGAATCTGTAACAGATTTGGTAGATAATATCATAAAACTTGGAATAGAAAAAAGAGCATCAGATATACATATAGAGCCTCAACTTGATTCCGTAAGAATACGTTTCAGAATAGATGGGCAATTGTTTATTATGGCAAATGTTTCCAAAGATAAACAAGCTCAAATGATAGGAAGATTAAAAGCAATATCAAATATGCACCAGGAAAAGCAAGAATCACAAGATGGTAGAATTTTGTTATATTCAGATTATAATATCCGTGTGTCATCTCAAAAAAATATACATGGTGAGAAATTTGTTTTAAGAATGCTTAAAAAGACAGCAAGTATACGTAATATATTTGAACTTGGATTTCCATATGGAGAAAGAGAATTAAATAAAGCAATTAACAAGAAAAATAGTGTAACAATTATGGCGGCACCAACTGGAGAAGGTAAAACAACAACACTTTACAGTATATTAGATTATTTAAAAAGCGATGATATAAACATAACCACAATAGAAGACCCAGTTGAAATAAGAATAGATGGTTTAAACCAAATAGAAGTAGACAAAAATACAAGATTTGCTGACAGTTTGAGAACAATTTTAAGACAAGACCCAGATGTTATACTAGTTGGAGAGATAAGGGACCAAGAAACAGCAGAAATTGCAATAGAAGCAGGTCAAACTGGACACTATGTTTTATCTACAATCCACACAATAGATGCCATAGAAGTTGTAACAAGATTAAGAAAAATGGGACTTTCTGACTATGATATAGCAAGTACAGTTGGAACAACAATATCACAGAGATTGCTTAGAAAAATTTGCCCTCATTGTAGGAGAGAAAGAGAATTTACTGATTTTGAAAAAGAAGCAATTAAAAAAATAGGTGAAAAATATGATTACCAATTCAATCTAGACGGAATAAAAACATATGATGCTGTACGGATGTGACAAATGTAATAATTCGGGATATTATGATAGAATAGGTATATTCGAGGTATTAAATATAGATGAGGATATAAGCCAATTAATTATGGAGGGAAAATCTAGTATAGAAATAAGAAAAGAAGCAATGGAAAAGAGTTATAGACCTTTGGTAGTTGATGGTATAAATAAAGTTTTAAAAGGTGAAACAAACCTTGATGAGTTAAATAGAAAATTGATAATATATAATAAATTATAGGAGGATTAACAAATGATTAATGTTAGCAAAATTTTGGATGAAGCAGTTGAAAAAGATGCATCAGATATACATTTTATTGTTGAAAACAGGCCAATGCTTAGAATTTCTAGAGAATTAATTCCGGCAGAAAATGGGGAAGTTTTAACAGTAGAAGATATGAATGATGTGTATGATTATTTAGTAAAAGGGAATATTGAGGCAGATAAAGTATACCAAGAAACAAGAAAACTAGATACATTATTAGAATATGCAAATCTTCGTTTCAGGGTAAATATATCTTCTACAGATGGTATTCCAATTGCAACACTTAGAATTATAAAAAATACATTACCAAAATACGAAGACCTTGGAGTGCCTGACATTGTAAGAAGAATGACATATCAACCACAAGGATTAATATTAGTTACTGGTAAAACAAACTCTGGTAAAACAACAACATTAAATGCATTAATAAATGATATAAATGAAAATCAAAATAGGAAAATACTAACACTTGAAAACCCGGTAGAATATAAACATCATTCAAAAAAATCATTAATAGTTCAAAAAGAAGTAGGTCTTGGACGAGATACTTTGAGTTTCCATGATGGTGTAAAAAATGCATTAAGAGAAGACTGTGATATCCTTGTTATAGGAGAGATTAGAGATAAAGTTACAATGGAAGCTGGAATTGAAATGGCAGAATCGGGGCACTTAGTTATAGGAACCTTACATACAAAATCATGTGCAGAAACAATAGACAGAATGATAAACTTTTATGAAGTAAGAGATCAAGCACAAATAAAATATATGTTATCATCAATTTTAAAACTTGTTGTATCTCAAAGACTACTTCAAGGAATAGACAAAAAACTTGTACTAATTCCAGAAGTAATGGTTGTAGATAATATAGTTTCTGGTATAATTAGAAAAGAAAAAATAAGTGTATCAGAGATAGAAGATGCAATACAAAGTGCATCAGAAAAAGGAAGTATTGGATTAATAAACTCATTAGCACAATGTTTTGTAGATGGAAGAATAACATTAGACCAAGCAAAAGCTCAAATTGAGGAAAAAAATATTGAAATATTAAATAGAACAATAATGCAATTAAAAATAAAGAAAGATAGTGGCATGGGTGGAATTAGATACTAAAATTAAAAATCTTGTGGAAAGGAGGAAATGCTAAGATAAGCTAGCATTAGAGGAAAATGGGAACTTTTAATTATAGAGCATTAACAGAAGATGGAAGAATTGTATCTAACAAAGTAGAAGAAGGAAATAGACTTACATTAGTAAAAAAATTAAAAGAAAATGGTCTGTATCCTATTTCGATAGTACAAAGAAATGCTCAAAAGACAAAGGTACTTAAAAGAAAAAAAAGAAATGTTTCTAATATTCAAAATGTATTAGATAAAGTTAATACAACTGTTGTTTTAAATGATAATAGAAGAAAATTATCTTTAAAAGACAAAATAAATATGTATTTAGGAACAGAAGAAAAAGTAACGCAAAGAGATATATCAATCTTTACACAAAATTTTTATTTACTAAAAAAGGCAAATTTCAACAATGTGCATGCTTTAACAACAATAATAGATAGTACTGAAAATATGACACTTGTAGAAATATTAGAAGACATACTAGCTGGAGTAGAAGCTGGAGATTATATGTATAAAACAATGGAATATTATTCAAATGTGTTTCCATATATATATATTAGTATGATAAGAGTTGGAGAGCTTTCAGGTTCTCTTGAAAATGCCTTGCTTCAAGCAGTAGAATATTTGGATAGCTCAGCAAAAATAACAAAAAAATTAAAAGGAATTTTGATACCAAATATTGCACAATTTGCATTATTAATAGTAATGTTGTTTGTAGGAACATTATTTGCTTTACCACAGGTAGATAAAGTATTTGCTGAAGTTGGAACATCATCTACGCTCCCAGCAGTAACAGTTTGGTTTAGGGGAGTAGTAAATGCAATGACCAAATATTGGCCAGTTCCGACAGCAGTGATAGCCTTAATTGTGGCGGCAATCGTAGCTTATATTCAGACGCCAAAAGGAAAATACAAATATCATTATTTTAAATATACAATGCCGATATTTGGAAAATTGATATTCTCTCTTGATTTTTCAAGAATAATGAAAGCAATGCTTTTAAACTTGAAAAATGGAATGAGAATACAAGAAGCATTGGATGTAAGTAAAAACGTGACAAATAACTATGTTATGTTATCAATAATAGAAAATTCGTTAAAAAATATTTTAATTGGACAATCTTGGATTGAACCATTTGAAAAATCAGGACTAGCATCATCAATGATAACAGAGATGCTAAAAATAGGTATGCAAACAGATTTAACAGAAATGATGGAAAAACTTGTTGAATATATGGAAATAGACATAGACAATACTATGGAAAAGGTTATGAAGACATTGCCACAAGTTATGTATGCAATTGTTGGTGTTGTTTTAATATTCTTCGTCGTAGTAGTTGTTGTACCTATGCTTAAGGTATATATGGGAAGCTTCTTGTTTGATGCATATTTAAGTTAAAATAAAAGCACAAAAGAGGAAAGGGGAAAATTTAGAAGATTAACCTTTTCCTTTTTATGTTTATAATGTGAAAAGTCGAGGAGAAAATAGTAGTATGGAAAAAGTAAAAATTGGAATAGATTTAGGTGGAAGCCATGTTGCAATAGGTGTAGTAGATAATAGTGGAAAAATTATAGAACAGTTTGAAAAAGATTTTACAACAAAGGAAAAAGAAAATTTGATTGAAACAGCTGAAAATTACATAGTTGAAATTATAGAAAAATTGAAAATAAAATATGAATTTTTTAAAATAGGAATAGGCATGGCTGGAAGCATACAAAATGGAGTAATTTTGAAATCTGTAAATTTAGGTGTGAAAGGTTATAATTTAAAAGAAAAACTTGAGAAAAAAATAAATCTTGATGTAACTATACGAAATGATGCAAAATGTGCCGCAATTGCTGAATATAAGTATGGAAACAATATGAAGAATTATAAAAATATAATATTTCTTACTCTTGGAACTGGCATAGGTGGAGCTTTTATTCATGATGGAAATTTGATAACAGGAAGTATGTCAGATGGCTATGAATTTGGACATATGTTAATAAATCCTAATGGTCCAATATGCAAATGTGGTAAAAAAGGATGTTTTGAAACTTATGGTGGAATTTTAGCTTTTAAGAAAAAAGTTATAGAAAGACTTGGCTTGTCATATGATATTTCTGGGCCTGAACTTAGGGAGAAAATGAGCGAAAAGATGGATGGAATTTTAGATATTATAGAACAATATATTTTCGATTTGTCTATTGGAATTTCTAATTTGATAAATATTTTTGAACCTGATTTGATTGTTATTGGCGGAGGCTTTGCTAGATATGATTATTTACTTCTTGATAGGTTGAAGAGCTATTTAAGTTCGTCTAATTTGCTTTTTAATGAAAGATCTGAGGTTAATATTAAGACTGCTGAATTTGGCAATGATGCTGGAATTATTGGGGCGAGTTTGTTATAATATTATAATTGTGGACAGGGATTTTTTGAGTGCTTTTCAAAAGTTTTCTGTTCACAATTGGTAAAAATTTTTAGGAAAATTTTGAAAAAAGTATGTCAATCATTTTTGAAAATGTCTTAAAAATTTTTATTTATTAGCACTAAATTTTTATAGTTTAGTGCTAATATT
>CAKPDO010000008.1 GCA_934148985.1 uncultured Clostridia bacterium | reverse complement strand
GGACAGAATATTATGTTTTAAAAATGGATGTATCAAAATATTTTGATAGTATTAATAAAAATATTTTGCTTAGTATTTTAAAAAGGAAAATAAAAGATAAAAAATTAATATGGCTTATAAATGAAATTTTATTTTCACAAAAAAGAGAAAGAGGTTTAGAAATACGGAAATTACACTTCACAAATGTTTGGAAATATATATTTAAATGAACAAGACCAATTTATAAAACACAAATTACATATAAAATATTATGCGAGGTATCTCTAGATGATTCTGTTATAATTGTTAAAACTAAAGAAGAGGCTAAAAATGTGTTAAAAGAAATTACAAGATTTTTGCAAGAAAATTTGGAACTAAAATTAAACAAAAAAACGCAGATATTTAAGGGCAAACAAGGTGTAAATTTTTGTGGATACAAAATAAATGAATACAGGATGAAACTTAGAGATAAAGGAAAAAGAAAATTAAAAAAGAAAGTTAAAATGATTACAAATAAAGTATATCAAGGAGAAATATCAAGTAAAGATGCGAAAAAGTATCTTGCAGGACATATGGGATATATAAAATATGCAGATACTTACAATTTAATAAATAAATTATTTTATATAGAAAATGATTAAAATTTGTACAGGGATGAATCGAAAGGCCAACAACACCAACAATCGAGTTAAACGTGGAGGTAATTCAGGCAACAACAATGCACCAAGCAATCGCAACAACAACAATCCGAACAATGCGAATTCCAACAATTCCTCTCGTGCCACACTCTAATACAATTTTCGGATTATATATTTTACGGAATATATACAGCAAAGGTATTAGTATTAAAGAGATTTGTTCCTTCCGGTTATGGTAAAAATGAATCAGCAAAATATGTATTAGTAAATAGTATTTTTGAATATATGTGTTTTGTAAATATTATAAAAAGGAGAGTAATTTTAGTGAATATATGTTTTTTTAGGGGAAAGATTATAAGTAATACTAATTTTAAATTCGTTATGAAAAATGAATTTAGTTTAGCAAATGGACATAATAGTATATGTTATTTTAAGGTTTTATTGGATAACGGGTCTATTATAAATGTTAAAACATATAATGACATTGCAGATTTCAGTTACAAAGATTTAAAAGTGGGAGATGTTATTTATGTGTGTGGAAGATTGACTCAGAAATGTGAAATTGAAATTTTTGAATATAGGAAAGAAGAAAACCAATAAAATTGCAATCACTACTCTCAATTTTATTGATTTTCTTCATTATTCTTGTTACCACTCAAAACAATTCTTTCCAAAGGTTTATACACATCCTGATACAAAAAAGTCTTAGAAACAATTTTGCCATCCAACTTTAAAACCTTATAAACATTAACAGTCATGCCATTTGAACCACTTTGTTTAACGACCTGTTCACCTAAATTCAAAGAAGAATCATATTCATACTTTATCGGAACATCTACGGCAGAAACTGTTTCAACATTAAAGCTAACATCATATTCGGTTTCTTCCTTTAAACCGTAAATAAAGCAAGAAACAACGCCACTACTAACTTTAGTTTCGATTTTTATAGGAAAAGTTCTATTATTCTTAAATTTTAAATCTTTAACACCATAAACTACAGTTGCATCTTTACCTTCATCAACATAAGAAGTCAAAAATTGGTGATTATATCGTTCTGTTATTTCAAGATTAGCCAAAAATGCAGAATTATATAGTGTTGACGAAAGTTGGCAAATTCCACCTCCAACACCATCTATAACTTTACCATTAGAATAAATTTTAGCTTCTTTATATCCGGCTTCAATTGTTCTAGCACCAACAATCAAATTATATGAAAACTCTTCACCAGGAGCCAATATAGTTCCATTTATTTTTTGAGCAGCTAATTCAAGATTGGTAGCTCTATCTTTATTAGATGTATTGTAATATGTAGTAAATACAGATAATTTATCTCTGAAAATATTTACATTTAAATCATTAATGGTAATTTTGGGATATGTGTATTCTAAATTTATAACATATTCATCTTGATTTTCTTCTAGTAAAGATTTGGCTTTTTCAATATCAAATGAAATGCCAATTGTTTCTGGATAAACTTTAAAAGGATTTTCTTCATAATATGCATCTTTTACATCTTTATGAATTTCGTTATAAATTTCCTCAATATCAATGTTTTTTGGAACGGTATTTTTTATGGTAAGCTCAATAAAATTTGAACTTGAAGAAATATCCTCTAATGTATGTTGTATTTTTTTAGAAAAATCTTCTTCGTCTATTATATCTCCAGGATGACCTTTTGTAATTATAAGATTATTATTTTCTATATAATAACTACTTTGTATAACTTTATTTTCTAAGTTTGAAGATAAATCATTTGATAGTGTTTTCATGGCATTTTCATCAAAAGAAAAATCTATTTTTATGTCTTTTTTATGTATTAGCAAATTTAATATTTCAAAATTATTTTTAAAAATATTACCAGAACGACCGATATTGTATGCCTGATTTATACAAGATGTTATATCATAATTTATATTTAAATAATCAAAAGTTATAGTTGTATTTTCAAATTCTGGTGGATATTCTAAAATAAGATTGCTGTTCTTTTTCTTTTCAATGTAATCAGAAATAGTAGAAAATGCTTCATCTTTTGTCATATTGGATATATCTATACCATTTACCGAAATACCTTTTAATATGTTAGTATTGTTTATATTAATAAGCGAAAAAAATACTGAAAAAAGTAACAATAAAAACAAAATTATAAAAAATATGGCTAAAATAATCTTTTGTTTTTTACTCATAATAAACCTCTTTTTACTTACAGATTTCAACAAAATACTAACATAAAAAAATTTTTTTGTAAAGAAGAAAAAAAGGTAGATTTGGAAAATTTTGAAAAAAATTTAAAAAAATACTTGATAATTGTAAAAAAGTATAATATAATTGGTGCTAGCAAAAGACAAAAAGGGAGAAGATGTGAAATGGAATTAACTAAAAATATATTTTTTAATACAGATAAGTTAATTGAAAATAGTAAAGTAAAGATTTCTTATACAGGAAAATTTTACCAAGATGACAGTCAAAATGTTATAGTTCATTATGGATTTGGTAGTCAATGGAATAATGTAAATGATATAGAAATGGTAAAAACAGAGTTAGGATTTCAAACAGAAATAGAACTGTTACAAGGTGAAAGTCTAGAACTATGCTTTAAAAATGGCAATGATGAATGGGATAATAATGATGGGAAAAATTATGTATTTCAACTTGAAAAAGCACCACAAGAGTTAGTAGCACTAGATGATGAACCTAAATCAATGAGTATATCGAAAAAAATAAATAAATCTTATATATGGGGTAAAAAGATAAAACTTGCAGTATATAAATTAGTAACATATTTACCTAAAGTTATATCTGGGAATTATAGAAAAAAAGCAAATAATGAAGACTAAAAAAGTTATACACATATTTTAAACAATATGTGTATAACTTTTTTTAATTTATAACTAACCCTCCATTAACAGAAATTATTTGACCAGTTGTAAAATTGTCTTCAATTAGCCATTTTATGCATTTAGCAATATCAATGGGTTGCCCAACTTTTTCAAGTGGGGTTTCATCTATTATATTTTGGATATCTTCTTTTGAGTAACAGCTGTTCATTTGCGTATTTATAAACCCAGGAGCAATTGAATTTACTCTAATTCCAGATGGACCTAGTTCTTTTGCTAGAGATTTTGTCATTGCATCTATGCCTGATTTTGTTATAGAATATAGGCTTTCGCATGATGAACCTACAAGTCCCCACATTGATGAAATATTTATTATACAACCAGACTTATTGTGTATCATATTTGGCAAAACGTTTTGAGTTAACTTGAAACATGAATATAAGTTGTTGTTTATCATCATATTCCAGTCTTCATCCGTTATGTCTGTAAACAGTTTGGTTTGAGATATTCCGGCATTATTTATTAGAACATCAATTTTTTTGTATTTGCTTAAAACATAATCTGTCATTTGCTGTATTTCTGTTGCTTTTGATACATCGGCTTTATATATGTCGATATTTATATTTTCTTTTTTTAATTCATTTTGCATTTTGATAGCTTCTTCATGGGAATGGTTGTAGTTTGCAATTACTGTGTAGCCTGATTTGGCAAGATGAATTGCTGTTTCTTTACCAATTCCTTTTGATGCACCTGATATTAGGATTGCTTTTTGAACATTCATTGATTTTCTCCTTTATTTGAACAATATTTATTTTTATTATTTATAATAGATTTACAATTTAAACATAACATAATTATCACCTGAATTTAAAACATAAAAAAAGCCAACAATTAAGAGTTTTCTCAAAACTATTGACAATACTGGAGCCACTTGTCCGATTTGAACGGACGACCTACTGATTCATACCACCACAATTTTCATTGCCATAAAATATTTTATGTTTGTAGTCTGGACTTTCTCTTTACCATAGCTGATGCTTTAGGTACATCGTATAAAGTCTCTACACTCGGAAATTTCTTTCCTAGCTCGGGATTAACATATAGATTAGATATTTAGTCTTCCCCGAATTAGCGATGTCCACTTTACAAGTTTCCTTATAAAGGTGCAAGATAGTTCAAAATAAACGTTAGAGTTTATCTATCCCACAAGTCAGTTGCTCTACCAGCTGAGCTAAAGTGGCATATTAAATTTAAATGGTGACCCCTACGGGAATTGAACCCATGTCTCCGCCGTGAAAGGGCGATGTCTTAACCTCTTGACCAAGGGGCCATACAAAAATGAATATTAAATTTTGCTTTAATATTCATTTTAATATATTGGTGAGCTATCCGCGACTCGAACGCGGGACAACTTGATTAAAAGTCAAGTGCTCTACCACCTGAGCTAATAGCCCGTCTGTTGCCTGTCTGCAAACAGAACGATATTATAATACTATATTTCGACTACTTTGTCAATAGTTTTTTGAAAAATTATAAAAAAATTTTTTTATGCATTCAATTTTTCTAAAACTTCATCAACATCAATGCCGTGAACATCACAAGCTTCTTCAAGAGTTTCTTGTTGTGAAGCTGGGCAAGATAGACAGTGCATACCCATATCTAATAGGATATCAGCTTTTTCAGGTGCAATTTCCAAAATTTCACCAATTAAAGTATCTTTGTTAAAATTCATAATAAACCTCCTTTAATATTGATAATAAAATATCGAAATTTTAATCACAAAAATATTTTAACACAAATTTTCAAAAAAGTATAGACAAAATGTCAAAAAAGTGCTAATATTCTTTTCGTGGGTTATTTCAAAGCTATTTAGTGCAAAAATGCACAAAAAATAAAAGTCTAAATATTTTTGTCTTAAATGATTAAAAAAAGGCGGTGAAAAAAATAAATAAACAAATTAATTTTTTCTTTATAACACTTATTATTAATTTTTTTATAACATTTTATACAATGTATAATTATTTAGATTCCAAAATATTTCAAAATAAACAAGGGATAAAATTGAAAATAAAAGAAGAAAATACGTATCTAGAAAAAAGAGATGATATGCCATAAAAAGAGTAATATTTTGTATGATTGTATTATGTGCAAGTGTTCTGTTAATCTTGAAAAGGCTAAATCCGATATTTTCAGCAACAGAAGTAATAATAACATATGGAATAAAACCATTTGATATATGTGAAAAAAATGGGGATTTATGGAAGTATATAAAAATATTTTATATAACAACATTTTTAACATCAAATATAATATGCAGTAATTTAATATTTAACAAAATTCCAACTCAGAAAAAGGAAAATAAGAAATATACTAAAAGAAAAGTAGAAGATATAGAAAAATTAAATTTACTAATAGGAGTGAATAAAAAAACAAGCGAGCAAATCTATATACCACAATCTGGATTATTTCAAAATTTTCTAATAACAGGAACTATAGGGTCAGGAAAGACAAGTTCAGCGATGTATCCATTTACTAGACAACTTATAAAATATAATTATTTAAATCCTGATAAAAAAATAGGAATGTTAATTTTAGATGTAAAGGGAAATTACTATAACCAAGTAAGAAATTATGTAGAAAAATATAATTTAAAAAATGATTTAATTGTGATTGAATTAAATTCAAATATAACATACAATCCTTTGCACAAGCCAGAATTAAAGCCAATTGTACTTGCTAATAGACTTAGGACAATATTAGAACTATTTTCAGAGAATAATTCGGAAAGCTATTGGCTTGATAAAGCAGAGCAGATTTTAGCAGAAGCGATAAAATTGTGTAGATTATATAATGATGGATATGTAACGTTTTCAGAAATACATAAGCTAATTACAATACAAGATTACTATAAGGAAAAAATAGAGAAATTAAGAGAATTATTTACTTTAAACAAATTGGAAATTAAACAAATCTATGAGCTTAATATGGCATTAAATTTTTTTGAAAGAGAGTTTGAAAGTTTAGACCAGAGAACGTCAAGTATTTTAAAATCTGAAATAACAAGGATTACAAATACATTTATATCTGATTATGAGGTTCTAAAAACTTTTAGTCCAGAAAAAGAAGGATTAACATTTTTAGGATTTGAAGATGTAATTAGAAATGGAAAAATTGTAGTTTTGAATATGAATATAGCTGAATATAAAAACTTATCAAAAATAATTGCGGCATATTTAAAGCTAGATTTTCAAACTGAAATTATGAAGAGTTTAAACAAAGGAAAACAAAGAGTAACAGCTTTTATATGTGATGAATATGCAGAGTATGTAACAAAAACAGATAGTGATTTTTTTGCTTTAAGTAGAGAAGCAAAATGTATAAATATTGTAAGTACACAAAGTTATTCCTCTTTGAAGAATACTTTAAGAGATGAAACATCTGTAAAGGTAATTTGTCAAAATTTAATAAACAAAATATGGTTTAGAACAGATGATATTTTTACAATTGAAGAGGCACAAAAACAACTAGGGAAAGAAGATAAAGAGAAAGTTTCAAAAAATATATCTGAAAGTGCAAAACAAACGAAATATAATTATTTAACTAAGTCTTTAATAAATAAAGATTCAAGTATATCGGAAAGTTTAAATATATATACACAAAATGATTATGTTTATGATACGAATTTTTTCACGCAAGAATTGGAAACTTTTAATTCGCTTTGTTTTTTGTCAGATGGAAATAGAATTTTAAAGCCGACAAAAGTAGGAATGTATCCGTACTTTTTGTGGGAAAAGGAGGGAGAATTATAAAGAAAAAAAGAAAATTTTTTATAATATTTACATTAATTTTAGCATTAGTATTGATTAATTTTGTGCTAATAGGTGAGGGATTTTGCCTAGGAACACCGAAACTTATATCAACTTTAGAAAAAGCATTTCAAAATATAGAATCATGGCTTATTAAACTTGCAACTCCAATGGCAGCAGTTGCTGTTGGTTCTGGTTTATTCATGCAAAAATTTAGTTTGGGAGATGAAGAAAAAATAAGAACAGGAAAAAAACTTGTCAAAACAGCTTTATTTTCATATGTCTTTATTTTAGCAATAGATTTGGTTTTATCAGCTATACAATCACTAATATAAGGGATGTGATGTATTGGAAAATAGTGCAGAAATTTCAAACAGTATAATAGACACAATAAATACTATACTTGGAAATCTATTTTCTTCGGTAGATGACAATTTATATGGAGTTTTAGATGATTTAGTTTTTGTAAATAAAAATATTTTAAATGACAAATATTTTAGCAAATTATTTGGCTCATCTACGGCAAATGGAATATTGTTAATTGCAAATTCCTTACTTATAGGGATTTTGATGTATTATGCAGTAAGGTATATGCTTTCTAATTTTTCGTATGAAAAAGCAGAAAATCCATTTCAATTTGTTTTTAAATGCATTATTTTTGGAATATGTATGAATTGTTCGTTTTTTATAATAGAACAAATTTTAGATTTAAATAATAATGTGTGTAATTTAATAAAAGGAATTGGAGAAGATTTGTGGGGAAAAAATATATGCTTTAAAGGTTTGATAAGTGAAATAAATAATAATTTATCAATAAACCAAAATGACATAGATGTATTTTCTTTAGATGGTTTGATAAAGGGAACACTGACAATATCATTACTTAATTTAGTGTTTTCATATTCGTTAAGATATGTATTGATAAAAGTTTTTATACTTCTTTCGCCATTTGCTTTTTTATCTTTGACTACGAATTATACGGCACACTTTTTTAAATCATGGTATAGAAGTTTATTTTCTTTATTGTTTATACAATTGATTGTATCAATTGTTTTACTACTACTGTTTTCTATGGATTACTCTAAAGAAAATCTTGTGAATAAGTTTATTTACATTGGAGGGATATATGCTCTAATAAGGGCTAATTCTATTGTGAGAGAACTTTTTGGGGGAATTTCTACAACAGTTCAGTCCGGAATTAGTAGTTTAAAATCTTTTTCAAAGTAATAGAACAGTAAAATAACTGAAAGGATATGGATAAAATGAAATTTATATTTCCACAAAATTATAGGTTTAACTTTAAAATATTAGGAATAATGGATTATCAAACAGCGATTTTAAATTTGATATGGGCTGGAATTGTATTTTTAGCTTTAAATGCGATCTTTAATAGCATAAATGTTAAAATTTTTCTGTTTATAATGCTATGCTTTCCAATGATAATATTTAGTATAATAGGAGTTAATGGAGATAGTTTGATAAGTGTTTTGATTTATATGTCAAAGTTTATAATAAAACCGAAATTGCTTTTTTATAGTAAATAAAATAGTTATTTCTCCGATTTTCTGATTTTATTATCAAATTTCACATTTGAAAAAATATAGAATAATGATATAATTTGTCAGATGGAGTTGATGAGATATGAAACTAGAACAAACTGGAAAAGCAATGCTTTTTGAAACAACTGAAATACCAAATATATTTTTTGCGGAACATTTAAGCAATATACCAGGAGATTATTTGAAAATATATTTATATTTAGTATTTTTATCAAAATATAATGGAGAGATAGGTATAAATGATTTATCAAGAAAGCTTGCGCTTCCTATAAATGCGATAAATGAGGGAATAAAATATTTAGAAAAAGAAGAGCTAATTTTTAGAAAAACACAAGGATTCGAAATTGTAGATTTACAACAGAAAACTCTAAATAATTTATATAACTTGAAAATTGAGCAAAGCAAAGAGAAAATTGAAAAAAATGAGCAAAATAAAGAAAGAATACGATTAATAGAATACTTGAATAATAAGTATTTTCAAGGTGTTATGGGTCCAACTTGGTATTCAGATATAGATACTTGGATGGATAAATTTGGATTTGATGAACAGGTAATGATAAATCTTTTTGACTATTGCTATAATAAATCAGCATTGCATAAAAATTATGTACAAGCCGTTGCGGAAGCTTGGGGATTAAACAAAATCAAAAATATTGATGACTTGGAAGCATATTATACCTTGCAAGATAAGCTTATGAAGATAAAGAAAGAAATTGCGAAAAAGTTAGGTAGAAGAAATGGATTGACACAGTATGAAGAAGCATATATTGAAAATTGGGTAAATGTATATAAATATGATTTTTCTATAATAGAAATTGCTTTAAAAAGAACAACACTTCAATCTACACCAAGTTTTGAGTATATAAATAATGTAATAAAAGACTGGAATGAAAGAAATTTAAGAACTCCAGCACAAGTAAATGAATTCTTAGAACAAAGAAAAAAACAAACAAAAGATACAAAAGATTTGCAAAAACAAGTTAAAAAAGAATCTTTTGAACAAAGAGCATATAGTAATTTAAGTTTTTTATATGCCAATAAAAATATAGAAGGAGCACATAATGGCAACTAGTGATTTAGATTTTTTATTAGTAGAATATGAGCAAAAAAAAAGAAATGCAGAGTTTGATTTGCAAAGACGAAAACAAAAGCTATATGAAAAATTTCCAAGATTAGAAGAAATTGATGAGGAAATCAACAAGATATCTATTAATAAAACCAAAAGCATTTTAATTAGCCAGCTAACAAATAGTTTAAATACAGAATTTGAAAATAAGTTATTAAAATTAAAAGAAGAAAAAGAAGAAATATTAAAAAAAGAAAATATTGATGATTCATATTTAAAGCCTAAATATGAATGCGATAAATGTAATGATACGGGTTATATTATGGAGCCAGGAAAAAAGACAAAGATGTGTAATTGCTTAAAACAAAGGCTTATCAATATTTCTTATAATAAATCAAATTTAAGCAATTTGAAAAAAGAAAATTTTGAAAATTTTGATTTTAATAAATTTTCTGATGAAGTCAATATTGGAAAGTACAAAATGAATATTTCTCCAAGACAAAATATAACTCAAATTAAAAATGCTAGTGAGAAATTTATAGAAGATTTTGATAGTACAGAAACAAAAAATTTATTTTTCACAGGAAATACAGGACTTGGAAAAACGTATATGACAAATTGTATTGCAAATGAGATTTTAAAAAGAGGAAAAACAGTATTATATCAAACAGCACCTGTTTTATTGGAAAGTATAATTGATAGCAAATTTAACAAGTACAAAACAAATTATATGAATGACTTTGAAAATCACGTATTAAGTGTAGATTTATTGATAATAGATGATTTAGGAACAGAATGTATAAATAGTATGAAACTTAGTGAACTATTTACTATATTAAATTCAAGAAGCTTAAATTTAAATAATAAGGTAACAAAAACGATTATTTCAACGAATTTAAGTATAGAAAAAATTTTTAATCAATATGAAGAAAGAATAGGGTCAAGAATAGCTGGATTTTATGATATTTACTATTTCTTTGGGGATGATTTAAGGCTAATGAAATAAAAAATAAAGGCATAATATTGTTTTATGCCTTTATTTTTTATTTTATTTCTTCACCAAGAATTCTTTTTATATTTGATAGTTCTGTTTTAAAAGTATTATATGTGCTACTACTTAAATTTGGACTATATCCCGCATCGAAACTATCAATTGCATTTTTTATATTTATAATTTTAAATTTTTGAGAAGATTTTGACGTATCTTTGTATATATAAGTTGGAACATATTTTACAGTATTTATCTTTATTTTATCATTTTCATCTTTAGTTATGTTTAAAGTTAAAATTGCTGAATCTCTAGTATATTTTTTGTTTTGGTCAGCTAGTAAATTACCTAGAGAATATACAACAAATCCATCTTTTGTGGTTCCATTACTTAAAGTGATTTCTCTTTTTTCAAAATTTTGTAATACATGAGGATGATTTCCAATAATAATATCAGCTCCATTGTTAAATAAAAAGTCAACAAGTTCTTTTTGTTCAGCATTTGGGATTGTTTGGTATTCAACTCCCCAGTGCATACTAACGCAAATTAAATCAGGATTTTGAGAGATAGCAAGGTTTAACTGTTTTTTTATTAAATCTTTATCTATTAGATTTACAGAATAAGATTTATCACTTGGAACTTTTATTCCATTTGTGCCATATGTAAAACTTAAAAATGCTATTTCAATCCCTTTAACATTTTTTATTAAAATTGTATTTTGGTCTTCTTCAGATTTATATGTTCCAGTATGAGATATGTCGGCATCATCTAAAAAATCTATTGTACTTTCTATTCCTTTATATCCAGAGTCATAACAATGGTTATTTGCGGTAGATAAAACATCAAATCCAACTTTTTTTAGTGTATATGCCAAATTTTCTGGAGTATTAAACATTGGATAGCTACTATATCCTTTACTAGCTCCGGCAAATGTGGTTTCCAAGTTTCCAACAGCAATATCGGCTGTTTGTATATGATATTTTATGTCATCGAAAATATATGAAAAGTCATAACTACCATTTGTTGAATTATAGGCATCTTTATAAATTGTGTTATGACACATAATGTCTCCAGTGAAAGCCATGTTTATGGTTGTACTTTTTTTGGTAACTTCATTTGTTGGAGATTGTGTATTTTGGGTGTTATTTGTTTCTTCTGAAGTTTCTGTATTTTGTATGTTGTTTTCTTGATTTATTTCGGATATGGTTGTATTAGTATTTGTGTTGCGTTTAGCGTGTTTTAGTATTGTCATAGCAAATATAATTATTAGGAATATTATTAGCACAATTAGGATTTTTGATGTTATTTTTAGTTTGTTTAGTAGATTTTGTGATGTGTGATTTCTTCTATATCTTCTATTTCTCATACACAACAACCCCCGATTTTTTTATTTCTTCAATTGTGTATATTTTTTCGCTCATATTATCAACTCCTCACTAATTATAATACTATTTTAGTATAGCATAATTTTTAATATTTATCAATTAATTTTTTAATTCATATTCGCTCAAATCTGGCTTTTCAACATCTTCATCAGAAACAACATCCAATTTATAAGTATATTTAGCTTCGTAATTTATACTTTCTTGAGAATTTATGAACTGAGAATGTCCACTTTCGAACAACAACAATCCAGTGTTTTTTTCATAAAATTCTACAGTATTATCAAAAAAGTCATTTCCATTGAAATTCAAGGAATAGCAATTTTTATTATCATATTTTACATTTTTTACAACAACACAAGGATTTATTGCTAGTTTTAATCTTTTTAAAGTGGTATCATAATTAATTATAAAACCATAAGGCAAATTTTCGCTTGGTTGTCCACTTGGAGTATAAACATATAATTTTGATGAATCTAAGATTAAAAGACCTTCATCAGTATTTAAATTTCTCCAAAATGTCCCACTTTTTTCGACATTTGTGTCATTTTCGACTCTTTTTAATATATTATCTTTTTTCCAAAAATCAATTGTATTTAATGTGGTTTCGGCATGATAATAAACATTTGTTAATTTATTAGTTTGTAAATGTAGATTATATATTCGTGTTAGCATTAAGTATCTGTATAAGATAATACATAATAAAGTAATGAATATAGAGCATACTATAAAAGCTAATATTTTCCATAATTTAAAACTTTTAATTTTTTTATTAAATTTTTTCATATAGTCCACTTCTTTATTATCATTAAGACCATAAGGAATTAATAATTCTTCTTTCATAGCAATATATATTTTATAGCAATTTGAACATGTTTTAATGTGATTTTCTAAAAATTGATTAGTTTCTTCGCTGGTTGTTTTTTCAATATAATTTGGTAATAAATCTTGAATAATTTTGCATTCATTTTTCATTTTCATCAACCTCCTTTAATTTTTGTTTAGCTCTGTAAAAATTAACCCTTGCCCATACTTCTGTTTTATTCATAATTTCCCCAATTTCTCTAAATGTTAAATTGCCAATTAATTTTAAATAGACTATGTCTTTGAAAGGTTTATTTAATAAAGAAATTTTATGATATAATTCTTTTAAATTTTCTTGGTTTAAAAAGAAATCTTCTATACTTTCGTTTTCAGCTAATTCGACAAAATCTATATTGACCATTGATATTTTATTTTTTCTTTTAAATTCGTTAAACCATAAATTTTTGGCAATTTGACATAGCCATACAGATAATTTGCAATTACCTTTGAATGAATTTATATTTATTATCGCTTTATAGAATGTTTCTTGTGTTAAGTCTTCAGCGATTTCTTGGTTATGAGTTAGACAAAGCAAATATTTATATATTGTTTTAAAATATTGGCTATATATTTTTTCCATATCTATATTTGACATTTTATTCTCCTTTATATATAAGACAAATTAAAATGGATTTTGTTACATTATTTTATAATATTTTGGGTTAAAAGTGTAGAAAGATAAAAAATATTTTTTAATATTCTTTATATATGACGCATGAAATCTAAATCCATTACAATATTTTATTAAATTACATGAAACATATTGATTCTTCGGCTTTTTTATAGTAAAATAAACAAAGCTTAAAAAGAGAGGAGAGAAAAAAATGTTATCAGCAAATGGTGTAACAATAAGATTTGGAAAAAGAGTTTTATTTGAAGATGTAAATATAAAATTTAACAAAGGAGAATGTTACGGAATTATAGGTGCAAATGGAGCAGGAAAGTCAACATTTTTAAAAGTTTTGTCAAGAGAGATAGAACCAAGCAAAGGAGATGTAACACTTGATAAAGGGGAAAGAATTTCTGTATTAAAGCAAGACCACTTTGCATATGAGGATTTTACAGTATTAGATACAGTAATAATGGGAAACAAAGAACTTTATGATATAATGAAAGAAAAAGAAGAAATATATGCAAAGCCAGATTTTTCTGAAGAAGATGGAATGAAAGCAGCAAAACTAGAAGAAAGATTTAGCGAACTTGATGGATGGAATGCTGAATCAGATGCGGCGATGCTTTTAAATGATTTAGGAATAGTACCAGAAAATCATTATAAATTAATGAAAGATTTAGAAGCAAGAGAGAAAGTTAAAGTATTGTTAGCACAAAGTTTATTTGGAAATCCTGATATTCTTTTGTTAGATGAGCCAACAAACGACTTGGACCTAAAGAGCATAAATTGGTTGCAAGAATTTTTAATTAATTTTGAAAATACAGTAATTGTAGTATCACACGATAGATATTTCTTAAATAAAGTTTGTACATATATAGCAGATGTAGATTTTGGAAAAATTACAGTTTATCCAGGAAATTATGATTTCTGGTATGAATCAAGTCAGTTAGCATTAAAGCAAGCAAGAGAGCAAAATAAGAAAAAAGAAGAAAAAATAAAGGAATTACAAGATTTTATTGCAAGATTTAGTGCTAATGCTTCAAAATCAAAACAAGCTACTTCAAGAAAGAAAACATTAGAGAAAATTCAATTAGATGAAATAAGACCATCAAATAGAAAATATCCATATGTAGATTTTAAACCAGATAGGGAACCAGGAAAAGAAATTTTACAAGTTAAAAATATTTCTAAAACAATAAATGGTGAAAAAATATTAGATAATATTTCATTTACAGTAAAATCGCAAGATAAAATTGCTTTTTTAGCTGATAATGAAAATGCTAAAACTATTCTATTCCAAATAATAGAGGGAGAACTTGAACCAGATGAAGGTGAAATAATTTGGGGACAAACTATTACTCATACTTATTTTCCAAAAGATAATAGTTACTTATTTGAAACCGATGAAAATATTACGGAATGGCTAAGAAAGTATTCTAAAGACCCAGATGAAACATATGTAAGGAGTTTCTTAGGTAGAATGTTATTTTCAGGAGAAGAAGCTTTGAAAAAGGCAAAAGTAATATCAGGAGGAGAAAAAGTAAGATGTGTGCTTTCTAAAATGATGTTATCTGGAGCTAATTTCTTAATTATGGATGAACCAACAAACCATTTGGACATGGAAAGTATTACATCTGTAAATGAGGGAATGAAGAAATTCAGTGGAAATATTTTATTTACATCACATGACCATGAATTAACAGAAACAGTTGCGAATAGAATTATTGATATTAAAAAAGACGGAAAAGTTATAGATAGAGAAGTTACTTATAATGAATATCTTGGAATTGAATAAAAATACATATATATAGATAGAAGTGTATTCATCCAGATATAAAAATTGAAGGAGAAAAATGCAAGAAAAAGAAAAATTTATGATGCAGGCCTTAAAAGAAGCGCAAAAGGCATATGAAAAATTAGAAGTTCCAGTTGGTGCAATAATAGTAAAAGATGGGAAAATAATAGCAAGAGCGCATAATCAAAAGGAAACAAAATTTGATACTACAAAACATGCTGAAATACTTGCAATCCAAAAAGCAAGTAAAAAGCTTAATTCATGGAGATTAATTGATTGTGATATGTATGTAACATTAGAGCCATGCTCAATGTGTGCTGGGGCAATAATAAATTCGAGAATAAAAAATGTATATATAGGAGCATCAGATGAAAAAACTGGAGCAGTGGGGTCTGTACTTAATTTATTTACAGATTATAAATTCAATCATAATGTGAATTTTGAAAAAGGAATACTAGAAGACGAATGTAAGAATTTGTTACAGGTATTTTTTAAGGAATTAAGAAAACAAAAAAACGGAACAAAAAGAACCGGTCCCAATGGGTAAGAGAGGAAAAAATAATGCCAAATCAAAGATTTAGTAAAAAGATTTTAAATATATGTATTATATTTGTGATAATAGTTGCAATAATATTTACAGCTGTAATGCTTATATTAAATTATGACGAAAAAGGCGAAACAAATATGCCATTTAAAATATCAAAAATATCAATAGTTTCCACAGTTAATGGACAAGATGTGGAAAACTCAGAAGCAAAATGGCATATAAATGTAATTCAAAATAACGATATTTATATTTATGTAGAAAAAAATGATGAATATAAAAAACAAGAAACAATAAAAAGCATAAGGTTAGATAATATAGAAATTGTTAAAAATCCAGAAGTTGGTGAAATAAAAATATACAAACCTACTTCAAATGAAAATGCATTATTTGAAAATACAGATGAAAATATAATAGATGAATTAGAAGTTAAAGGCACAAAATCAACTGACGCAAAAAAGCTTGAAATATCAAATCAGGGTGGAGTTATGACTTTTAGATGTGCAAATAATAATATAGGTACATATATGTCAAATGATGATGAAGAAATTAACTATAATAATTTAATTAGTAAATTAAATATAGATGAAAATAGTTTAGTTTCTAGAATTAAATTTAATATAACAATTACGTTAAATTCGGGTAAAATATTTAAGGCAGAAAATGTTGAAATTCAAATTCCAAATGAAGG
Source organism: uncultured Clostridia bacterium (assembly GCA_934148985.1). Classification (GTDB taxonomy): domain Bacteria; phylum Bacillota; class Clostridia; order TANB77; family CAG-508; genus CAG-269. Next base: position 27,258 of record CAKPDO010000008.1, on the reverse strand, counting down.
AATTAAAGAAAACGGAACAGTTGGGCATGAATATTTAGACTTACAAAGTATTGTTTTTAAAAGGATAGAAAATTAAAATATTTTTATTAAAGAAAAGTGAAAAAAAACTTGCCAAAATTAAAAATACGTTATATAATTGCAAATGGTATGAAATTAAATTCTTGTATGGAGGGCATCCAATAAAAGCCTACGAACCTTGTCAGGTCTGGAAGGAAGCAGCAATAAGTAGATACTTTTATGTGGAATGCTTTCCATAGAGGAATTTAGCTTCACACCATTTTTATTTATAAAATTGGTATTCTAGGAGGTGTAGGTTTTGGGATATACAGCACTTTATAGAAAATTTAGGCCTACAAAATTTTCGGAGATAGTAGGACAAGAGCATATAAAAAAGACATTAAAAAATCAGTTAATATCAGATAGAGTAGGACATGCATATTTGTTTAATGGTGGTAGAGGAACTGGTAAGACAACAACAGCAAAAATTTTAGCAAGAGCTGTCAATTGCTTAAATCCAGTAGATGGTGAACCATGTAACGAATGTGAAATATGTAAGGGAGCTTTGGATGGGTCGCTTACAGATATAATTGAAATGGATGCGGCATCAAATAATAGTGTAGAAGATGTAAGAAGCATTAGGGAAGCAGTAAATTTTTTACCAACAAAGGCAAAATATAGGGTATATATAATAGATGAGGTTCATATGTTATCAACTGGAGCTTTTAATGCATTGTTAAAAACATTAGAAGAACCGCCTGAACATGTAAAATTTATATTAGCAACAACAGAGCCACAAAAATTGCCAGCGACAATTTTATCAAGATGCCAAAGGTTTGATTTTAAAAGAATATCGAATGAAGATATAGTAAAAGACCTAGAATATGTGTGCAAAGAAAGTGATATAAAAATAACACCAAAAGCACTAGAACTAATTGCAGTTCTTGCGGAAGGTGGAATGAGAGATGCTCTATCTATACTAGAGAGATGTAGCCAAGAGGGAACTGATGAAATAGACGAAAATAAGGTTAAAGACCTAGTTGGAATTCCAAAAACAGTATTTATAAATAATATTGTGGAATCAGTTGTAGATGAAGATGTTGAAAAAACTTTAAATAATCTAGAAGAAGTTATTGAAGACGGAAAAGACATAAATAATTTAGTTTGGGAAATTATTAAATATATAAAAGATATTTTGTTATATAAATCTACAGGAAAAACAGAATTATATAATGACGAAGAAATACAAAAAATAAAAGATATAGCAGAAAGAGTATCAAAATTAGATTTAATAAATTTAATATGTGAATTATCTGAGATAGAAAATAGCATGAAACTTTCAACACAAAAATTAATAATTTTGCAAACAGGTTTAATAAAATTATGTAATAAACAATCTGTAAAAAATGAAAATGATGGAAATAGTCAAAATACAGGAAATGCAGATTTAGAAAGACGAGTTACCAAAATTGAAAATTTTTTACGAGCTGGTAATTTTGCAAAAGCTAGTTTAAGTTCAAATGGAGCATTAACACAAGAGAACAAAGACATAAAACCTACGAAAAATGCTAGCAATGTGGAATCTAATATAGCACAAGTTGCAAAGCCTAAGTATCAAGGAAAAACACAAGATTACTGGCCAAAAATTGTAGATGATTACAAAAAAAGTGGTAAAATGTTTATGTATATGAACCTAAAAGGAACAGTTGCTAAAGAGATAAACGACATGACCTTGGAAGTTGAATTTCCAAAGGGAATGAATGAGGTTGCTAAAGACTTTTTGGCAAGGCCAGATATAAAGCAAAATTTAAGAGAAACTATTCACTTAGCAAGTGGAAAAGAAATGCAGATTAAATTTGTTGATACAAATGATGTTAAGATGGCAAGTTCAAATGAATTTGAACAGTTTATAGAGAATAATAATATACCATTTAATGTAATATAAATGCCCAAAAATAACAAAAATGAAAGGAAGGATTTAAGATGGCAAAAAGAGGAGGTTTCCCAGGAGGTATGGGAGGATTCGGAGGAATGAATCTAGGAAATATAATGAAACAAGCTCAAAAAATGCAAGCAGATTTAACAAAAACACAAGAAGAACTTGCAGGAAAAGAATTTGATGCATCATGCGGAGGCGGAGCTGTTGAAGTTAAAGTAAGTGGAGCAAAAGTTTTAAAAGAAATAAAAATAAAACCAGAAGTTGTTGACCCAGAAGATGTTGAAATGTTACAAGATTTAATAGTAACAGCCGTAAATGAGGCATTAAGAAAAGTTGATGATGCAAGTAATGATGCAATGGGAAAATACAATATTCCAGGTTTAATGTAATTTGAAAGAAAGTAAGGTTTAAAATGTCAGAATACGCACCATCAATAGAAAAACTAATAGAGAGTTTCGAAAGGCTTCCAAGCATACGGACATAAGACAGCAGCTAGGCTTGCTTTTCATGTATTAGATTGGAACGAAGAACAAACGAATGAATTTGTAAATTCAATAATTAATGCTAAAAAGAATTTAAAATATTGTAGCAAATGTTTTAACATAACAGACACAGACCCTTGTCCAATATGTTCAAATCCTAAAAGAAATCAGGAAAGTATTTGTGTTGTTGAAGATGTAAGAGATGTTGCAGCAATGGAAAGAACACATGAATTTAAGGGTGTTTATCATGTTTTACATGGTTCAATTTCACCAATGAATGGCATTGGACCAGATGACATAAAGATTAAAGAACTTTTAGCTAGACTTATGAATGGAAATATTAAAGAGGTTATTATTGCCACAAACCCTAGAGTTGAGGGAGAAGCAACAGCAATGTATTTATCTAAACTTATTAAACCACTTGGAATTACTGTTTCTAGAATTGCACATGGTATTCCTGTTGGAGGAGATTTGGAATATACTGATGAGATTACTTTGACTAAAGCTTTAGAGGGTAGGAGAGAAATGTAAGTTTAAAAAAGAAAAAATGTTACATAAAAGTATAAAAAAAGCGAAGCATATTAAATAATGCTTCGTGATTTTTTAACGAAAGATGATTTCGCAAATATCTTTAGTAGAATTAGGTTTAGCGATTTTTCTAATACAATCTTTCATACTGGAAATTTTGCCATCACCATTCAACAAAACTTTTAAAACAAAATTAATATCATCATTTTTTCTAAGCCAGACAGCAGCTCCATTACTTTCTAAAAAACTAGCATTTTCTTCCTCTTGACCTGGAATAGGATTAATTGCAACAATAGGTAAATTTGAAACTAAGGCTTCAGTTGAAGTAAGTCCACCAGGTTTCGTAATAACCAAATCAGAAGAAGCCATAAATTCGGCAACTTTATCGGTAAAGCCTAGAACACATACTTCAGTATTTTTATTGTATTCATTAACTAATTTTTCAAAACTAATTTTCAAAGATTCATTTTTACCACTTATAGTAATAACTTGAATATTTTGAAAATTTTTCATTAAACATTCGAAAATATCTAAAGTTTTCGATTTCCCAAGTCCTAATTCTCCGCCACCGAAAAATAAAATAGTTTTTTTATTAGGATTTAATCCAAGCTCACTAAAAGTTTGGTTTTTATTATATTTTTGTAGAAATTTATCAGATACAGGAATACCTGTAACATATATTTTATTCTGTGGAATTCCTTTACTAATTAGTGTTTCTTTTATTTTATCATGTGCGACAAAAATATAATCAATATAATTATAATTGCAAGTCCATTCATTATAAGGGTCTTCGCCATAATCTGTAATTACTGTTGCAAGTTTCGCATCAATTTTTCCTTTTTGTTTTAAAATAGTACACATATGTCCAACAAAAAAATGGGTAGAAATTATTAAATCAGGTTTTAAATTGTTTAATAATTTGCCAAGTTTATAAGAAAGGACTTTATTTGATAAAGACATAATCCTTTCAAAAATAGGTTCCTGAGTATTATAATAAATTTTTCCCCAAAACCAAGGGATGTTTGTTGTTATTTTTGAGTATGTAGACCCACATACTTTATCAATTACACGATTAATATATTTCATACAATCAAATAAAAAAACTTCTGTATCTGGATAATTTTTTTCAATATATTCTTTTAAATTTTTTGCAGCTGATAAATGGCCTCCACCATATGATGCATAAGATATCATTATTTTTTTCATATAACTTTTTTCCTTTTTGTAAAAATTTTAATAAATTAAATTGATTTCTATTTTAACATAAAAATAAAAAAATTGGAATATTTTTTTTGATTTAATACAAAATAAAAAAAGATATTTTATTTAAGAAAGGATAATTTTATTATGAAAAAAGCTAAAAAAATTATAATGTGGTCAATAATTGTGGTTTTAGCAATAATTATTGCATTATTAGGATATTTTTTATATAAGAAAAATAACGAAGTAGAACTTGCAAGTAGAAATTTATATAATAATAACTTTTACGAATTAGTTAATTATGTACAAAATGTAGAAACCTATTTAGCTAAATCAACAATATCTACAAGTAGTACACATAGTGCGGAAACACTAACATATTTGTGGAGAGAAGCAAATCTTGCACAGACATATTTGGCAAATCTTCCAATAGAAAGCCAAGAGCTTGAAAAAACTGAAAAATTTTTAAACCAAGTGAGTGATTATAGCTATACTTTATCAAGAAAAAATATAAAGGGAGAAGATTTGAATGACGAGGAATTAAAAAATCTAGAAGAACTTCATGGTTATAGTATGGACTTAAAAAATGTTTTAAATCAATTAGGAACAGATTTAGAGCAAGGTTCAATAACATGGAAAGATTTAAAATCTGATGCAAACGAAGAATTCGCACAAGCAGTAAGTTCAAATTTAGATATATTTGGTTCATTAGAAGAAGATTTTCATGAATATTCTGGGTTAATATATGATGGCGCATTTTCAGAACACTTAACAAGTACAGAACCTAAAGGATTAACTGGTGATGATATTTCGGAAGAGGAGGCTAAAAATAAAATAAATAGTGTCTTTGGAAGTGAAAATATAAAAGAAATTTCAAGCCTAGGAGTGAATGAAAATTCAGAGTTACCATCATATAATTTTTCTTTGAAAAATCAAAGAGATGAAAATATAACTATTGCGATAACAAAAAAAGGTGGACATATTGTTTATTTTAATTGCAATAGAGATGTTCAAGAGGAAAAATTAAGCTATGAGGATGCGAATAAAAAAGGTCTTGAATTTTTAAATAATCTTCATATAAATAATATGAAAGAAACGTATTATTTAAATGAAAATGGAATAATTACAATAAATTATGCATATTTACAAGACAATGTAGTTATGTATCCAGATTTAATAAAAGTAAAGATTGCTTTAGATAATGGTGAAATTTTAGGAATTGAAACAAAAGGATATTTAAATAATCACACAGAGAGAAAAATCTCGAAAAATATAATTTCTATAGATGAAGCAAAAAAGAAATTAAATAAGAATTTAAATATTCAAAGTGAGGGAATGGCTATAATTCCTACAGAATATAAGACTGAAATTTTGTGTTACGAGTTTAAGGGAAAAGTTGATGATAATGAATTTTTAGTTTATATAAATGCTCAAACTGGAGATGAGGAAGATATTTTAATTGTATATAATACTCCAAATGGGGTACTTACGATGTAATTTCCAGAAAAATAAAATTATGAAAAAAATTTATGATTATAATAAATCAAAATTTGCAAATAATAATTTTGTAGAAAAAATGATTAAATATTTTCTACAAAGGGGGATTTATTATGTCGAAAAATAGTAAACTAATGTCTGAAAATTTAAAAGAAGAAATAGCAAGAGAACTTGGAGTATATGAACAAGTAAAAAAAGATGGAGGATGGGAGAACGTGTCTTCTAAAACTTGTGGTAATATAGTTTCTAAAGCAATAGAAATAGCAAATAGAAGTGTAGATAACAAATAGGAAAAGCCTAGAATATTAATTCTAATATTCTAGGCTTTTTTTAAAATTTTAGCTAAAAAATATCACCAAAATATTGTGTTTTTAATATTTTAATACTATAATTGAAAAAAATTATTCTAAAAAAGGAGAAAATAAATGAATTTAAGTATTAAAGATATATTAAAATGTACAAAAGGAAAATTAGTTACAGGTGACGAAAAAGAAGAATGCATAAATTATTCAAGAGATACAAGAACGATAAAAAATGGGGATACATATATTGCAATAAAAGGTGAAAATTTTGATGGAAATCTTTTTTGGGAAGATGCTATAAAAAAGGGAGCAAATACTGTTATTTTAAATAATATGAATATAACAGAAGAAAAAAGAAATGAATACAAAAATAAAAATATTATTTTAGTGGATGACACAGTGAAAGCTATAGGTGAAATGGCAAAATATAAAATGGAAATACATAAAGAAAAATATAATTTAAAGGTAGTAGGTGTTACAGGAAGTGTGGGTAAAACTAGTACCAAGGATATTATAGCAAATGTTTTGTCAAAAAAGTATAGAGTATTAAAAACAGAAGGAAATAATAATAATTTTATAGGATTGCCATTTACAATTTTAAGATTACAAGATGAAGAAATTGCTGTAATTGAAATGGGAATGAACCATTTTAATGAAATAAGTTATTTAACAAAGATTGCAAAGCCAGATATTGCTGTTATAACTAACATAGGAACATCACATATTGGAATTTTGGGCTCTAGAGAAAATATATTAAAAGCAAAATTAGAAATTCTAGAGGGAATGGATAAAATAAATGTTGTTATTAATAATGACAATGATTTATTAAACAAATGGTATTTAGAAAATAAAGAAAAATATGAAATTCATACTTTCGGAATAAAAAATGAAAGTGAGTTTAAAGCTCAGGATATAAAATTAGAAGAAAATTCGAGTGAATTTATTTGTAAAAATAATAATGAAAAAATCCACATCTCTGTTCCTGTAGGAGGAGAACACTTTATATTAAATGCATTATGTGGAGCGACTGTTGGAAAACTTTTAAATTTAAATGATGATGAAATAAGAAATGGAATTAGTAGTTTTGAGTTAACAGCAAAAAGAATGGAAATAATTCATTTAAAAAATGATATAACATTAGTAAATGATAGTTATAATGCAAGTTTTGAGTCTATGAAAGCATCTATTTCTAGCTTAAAAAATATGAATGGCACAAGAAAAATTGCTGTTTTAGGAGATATGTTCGAATTAGGAACTTTTTCAGAAAAGCTACATAGAGATGTAGGAACAGAAATTTATAAAAATAAAATTGATAAATTATTTTTGACTGGAACAAATGCTAAATTTATTGGGGAAGAAGCTATAAAAAATGGATATGATGAAAAAAATGTTTTTTATTTTGAAAATAAAGAATTACTACAAGAAAATTTAAAACAAAATTTACAAAAAGGAGATGTAATATTAATAAAAGCATCAAATGGAATGAAGCTTTTTGACATTGCAGATAGTCTAAAAAAAGAATATTCTATTTAGTTTGTAATATTTATATTAAGAGGTGATAAAAATGATAAAATTAGGAGTTTTATATGGAGGAAAGTCAACGGAAAGAGAGGTTTCAAGAAAATCAGCCAAATCTGTTTTAGATAATTTGAATAAGGAAAAATATGAGATATATCCGATTTTTATTGATGAAAATGGAACTTGGTTTGAAGAAAATGAAACAGAAAAAATAGAGATAGAAAATGTTATAAAATATTTGAAAAATTTGGATGTGGTTTTTCCAGTGCTACATGGACTTTGGGGAGAAGATGGCACAATTCAAGGGTTATTTGAGATTGCAGGAGTAAAATATGTGGGTTGTAAAGTTTTAGCTTCTAGTATTGGAATGGATAAAGCTTATACAAAGATAATTTTTGAAAAAGCGAATATTAAACAAACAAAATATTTGTACATAAAAAAATACAGAGGTGATAAGTATATTTACATAGATAGTCAAATGAATGAAAAGTTAATTAGTATGGATGAATTACTTGATATTGCCGAAAAAGAGTTAAAATATCCTATTTTTGTAAAGCCATCTAATTCTGGTTCGTCAGTTGGAGTAAATAAAGCGCAAAATAGGGATGAATTAAGACATAACATAGAAGAAGCTCAAAAGTTTGACAATAAAATTTTAATAGAACAAGGTATTATTGGTAAAGAGGTAGAATGTGCAGTTTTGGGAAATGATGAGATAGGAATAGAAGTTACAAATCCTGGCGAAATACTTCCAGCTGGAGAATATTATTCTTTTGATTCTAAATATAATGATGCATCTTCAGAAACTTTGCTAGATGCAAGAATTTCAGAGGAACAAAAAAGAAACATAATGGAATTAGCCCAAAAAGCATTTATTGCAATAGATGGAAATGGACTTTCAAGAGTAGACTTCTTTGTAGAAAATAGTACAAATAAAATATATATTAATGAAATTAACACAATGCCTGGATTTACAAATATTAGTATGTATCCAAAGTTATTTGAGAAATATGGATATGAGTATAGCAAGCTTTTAGATAAAATCATAGAAATAAGTTTATAAAAAATTTCGACATAATTGTAAAATTATGTCGAAATTTTTTCCTTTACAAATATGTAAAAATATGGTATTATGTAAAAGGTTTATTTCAATAAAAAATATGATTTATACAAGTAAATATATTAATTTTATAAGTTTAATTATTACAATAGTTATTTTCTTTATGCTTAATATTTTATTTATGAAAACTTCAAATATTTCTGTAAAAAATATTTCGAACTACATTCCCAAAATAGAGTTTAAAAAAGAAAAAGCAGTTTCAAAAGTAAAGCAAGAAGTAAATTATGAAGAATTAGAAAAATGGTATATCGAAATACCAAAAATCAATTTAAAGGCTCCAATAGAAAACGGAACAGATTTAGAAACTTTGAATACAAAAGTTGGGCATTTTGAAGAAACAGATTTTAAAGATGGAAACATAGGATTAGCGGCACATAATAGAGGATATGAATATAATTATTTTCAAGATTTAAAAAAATTAAAAATAGAGGATGAAATAATATATAAATATGAAGATTATAAAAAAACATATAAAGTGAGTAAAATAGAAATAATAAAAAATACAGACTGGACATATTTAAATAAAACAGAGGAAAATACTTTAACATTAATAACATGTGTAGAAAATGAACCACTTTATAGGAGATGTGTACAAGCAACAGAAATAGAAAATTAATGTATATAAGTAAAACCATTAGAATAAAATTTACTAACAAAATTATAAAAGGAAGGGTTTTATTTATGAAAATTAATAAAAAAATATTTTTTATAATAATATTAATTGTATTTTTAGTTTTCTGTATATTTATTTTAAAAAATGTGATTAAAAAAAGCAAAAATGGAAACAATATGAATAGTCAAGAAATCGTAGATTATATATTAAATGTAAAAAAATATAAAGCAAATATTTTAGTGCAAGTAAATAGTAACAAAAATACAAATAAATATGTTATAAATCAAGAATTTAATGAAGAAAATGAAAGTATTCAAGAAGTAATTGAACCAGTAAATATACAAGGTGTGAAGATAATAAAAAAAGATGGAAACTTGAAAATAGAAAATTCAAGCATGAACTTAACAACCATTTTTGAAAATTATCAGGGAATAGGAGAAAATTATTTAGATTTAAACGTTTTTATTAATGATTACAAAAATTATGAAAAATCTAGTTTTGAAGAAAATGAAAAAGAAGTAATAATGAAAACAAAAAGTAAAAATAAAAACAAATATACAGAAAATAAGATATTGTACATAAACAAAGAAAATAAATTACCTACAAAATTAATTATCGAGGATAATAACCAAAATGCGACAATAAACATACAATATAATAATATAGAATTAAATTAATTTTCTATATTTATCTACGAATATATAGACTTTTAAAATATGCTAATAGTGGGAGTGAATGTTATGACAATAAAAAGAGGAGATATGTTTTATGCGGATTTAAGCCCTGTTGTAGGTTCGGAACAAGGTGGAGTGAGGCCTGTTTTAATTATACAAAATGATTTGGGAAATAAATATAGTCCAACAGTAATCGCGGCAGCAATTACTTCACAAACTAATAAAACAAAACTTCCAACACATATAGAAATAAATGGAGATACACAAGGATTAAAAAGCAATTCCGTTATTTTAGCGGAACAGATTAGAACAATAGATAAAAGCAGGTTAAAAGAAAAAATAGGACACATAGATGATGAATTAGTTATGAATAAAATAAATAGTGCATTAGGTGTAAGTTTTGGTTTAGGTGAATAAAATAAAAAGAAAAATTAATTTTTATATAAAAATTAATTTTTCTTTTTAACTTAAACTTTTAATTTTTTTATAATTTTTACTTCATTATATAAATTATCAATTTTAGCTTTTCTAATTTGATAGGCAGTTTTATAATTATCATATATTGTAAAAAAATTACCCACGGTTTCATTTTCTATTAAATAAATTTTCATATATTCTAAATAATAGTTTTTCTTATCGTCTGTTTTACTTTTTATCATTTTATTATAATATTTTTGAACAGTTTCTAGTCGTTTTATATTTTCTTGTAAATAATCAACATAATCTTGTGCACAAGAAATTTCATAATAAATATCATCTAATACAACTTTTATTAAAACTTTTACTATTGCAGGATTATTTTTCCCAAGTTTAGCATTATCAGCTACTTCTTTTAGAGCACTAGAAGATTTTATTGGTTCGCTTGGATGAGAATTTTCAATTAAAATTTTTAATGTATCAGAAATTCCAATATGTGATTTATATTGCCTTTTACTAACAATTGCATCATATTCATCAGCAACACGTATAATTTGTCCTTCATATGGAATATCTTTTTTTGTTAATCCTCTAGGGTATCCGGTTCCATTTAATGCTTCATGGTGATACCATGGCCCAGCAGCATATGGTCTTAATTTTGCATCTTTCATGCACATTTCATATCCAATTGTAGTATGTGTTTTGATTACAGCATATTCATCATCTGTAAGTTTTCCGGGTTTTTGTAAAATAGATGGTGGAATAAAGATTTTGCCAATGTCATGCAAATAAGCACAAATTGTACAATATTCAGTAAATCCTTTTGAACAATGTAAGTATTCACACAAACGACAAGTAATTGCAGCAACATTTTCACAATGTTTTCTAGTAAAAACATCAAGAGAACCTAATGCATTTAATTGGTCTTGCATGGTTTTATCTAAATTGTAGGACTTAAGAGAGGTCCTATCATAAAAATCAAAAACTTCTTTTTTCATAAACGTATTTCTCCTTTAATTTTATCCTAATTTGATTATACTATATGAATTATGGAAAATCAATTTTTTATTCAAAAAAGTGTTGATTTTTTTTTAATGGTGTGCTAAAATATACCACGTGTTTTGCTTTATGGCAAGATACAGAAAGAATATTGGAATGCGAAGTTACTTTTCATTCGTATTTGCAATATTATACCTAGCTGTCATTTTACACCAAAGAAAGGAACATAATATGAAATTATTAAACAGAATTTTGTCAATTGTTGTGACAGCAGCAATGTTATTTACAGCGGTCCCAGTGTTTGCTTCTAATGAACAGATTGAAACGGATGTGGTAACTTTTTCGAATAGTTTTCCACATCCATCGTCTGATAAAGCAATGTATGTAGATGGAACCTGGAGAACGATTGCTACATCAACGTCAGGTTTTAATTGTAATGTTCGCATTGAAGGAACCGTGCTTAGTGATTATATGGATGTTCGGATGTTAGGCAAAAACGGTAACGTTTTGTGGAGCGAAAGCAATGCATTTAGTACATATGGAACGGGTTACAGAATTTTCAGATGTGGAAGTGATGTATATTCAATCCAAGTTAGGTGTAATGCAAATGGTATTGCTTGGGCATATAGAACATCGAGTTCACCTACATAACATGAAAATGAACCAGATAATTTGTAACTAAAATTTAATATTAATGACAGCTAGGAAATAAGGTACCATTTTATGGTACCTTATTGTGTTATAATTCATCATTTAATACAACAATTTTAAATACAGATTGTAATAAAGTATCTGAAGTATTTTCGTTATGTGAATAATCATATACAGCTATTTTTTGACCAACTTTTAAATCATTTATAGATATATCGGTTCCGTTATGTTGGATTTTTAAATTTACAGGTATGTTACTTTCTGATAGATGTATAGTAAAATTTTTTCTGTAGCGTAGCTCGTTTACATCTAACCCTTTAACTTTTACCTCTGTAACATTCGCTAAAGGAAAATTATTAGTAATTTCTTCTATTGTAGCATAAAAAGCATCTGGATATCTTCCTTGTGTCATAATATTTCCTAAATATTCCATAGACTTAGTGTACAAATTTTGATATTTATCGACTTCGCTGGAATATTGTTTCTTTTCAAAGAAAAAGCCAAAAAATAGAAGTAATATTAATAAAAATTCTATAAGCGCTACTATTAAAATAGTTTTTTTCATTTTTTTCACCCCCTTACTATATAAACAAATTTATAATGTTTCTTTATAAATTTGTCAAGTGGTTATTGGAACACAAAAATGTATAAAAAGACAAATATGTACACGAAATATGTAATTTGTTGTTTTTGAGTATCCAAAAATATTTTTTAGATTGTTGACATTTTTTTATAAAATTTATATAATTTGCCACGAAGAAGGTGATGAAAATGCCATTAAGAATTATCTACGGAAAATCAGGGACAGGGAAAAGTAGTTATATTTATAATGAAATAAGTGAAAAAATAAAACAAAATGAAAAAAGCAAAATATATATAATAACACCAGAACAATTTTCATTTACAGCAGAGAAAAAATTAATGGAAAATAAAAAATCGGTAATAAATGCTGAAGTAATTACATTTAATAGAATGGCCTATAGAATTATGAATGAAATAGGAGGAGATATCCACAATAATATAACAAAATGTGGAAAGTCGATGCTGATATATCAAATTTTGCAAAAAGAAAAAAAGAATTTAAATTTACTAAATAAAACAGATGAAAATATAGACCTAGCAATGAGGACAATTTCTGAATTTAAAAAAAATCAGGTATCAATAGAAGAATTGAAAAAAGAAACGGAAAATATAAACGATAATTATTTAAAAATAAAATTACAAGATTTAATTTTAATTTATGAAAAATTTAATGATAATATTCAAAATAAATATATTGATGAAACTGATTTATTAACAAAATTATCAGAAAATATAGAAAAAACAAATTTATTTAAAAATGCAATATTTTATATAGATGAGTTTGTTGGATATACAAAACAAGAATTAGAAATAATAAAAAAATTATTGGAAATTTCAAAAAGTGTAACTATAACATTTTGTATAGACAATTGGGAATTAGACACAAATCCAGATAGTGATATTTTTTATCCTAATAAAGTTACATTAAAAAAGATTTTACCATTATTAGAACAAGGCGAAAAAATAGAAACAGTAAATTTAAATAAATTAAACAGATTTAAAAATGAGGAGTTAATTTATTTAGAAAATTATTTATATAATTTAAAGATAAAAAAATATGAAAAAGAAACAAAAAATGTAAATTTATTTTTAGCAAAAAATCAATATTCAGAAATAGAATATATTGCAAAAAATATAATTAATTTAGTAAAAAATAATAATTACAAATTTAATGAAATAGGAATAATTACTAAAAATGTAAATACATATTCATCATTAATAAAAGCAATATTTGAAAAATATGAAATTCCAGTATTTATAGATGAAAAAAAAGATTTAAATCAAAATATATTAATTAGATATATTTTAAGTATTTTAGAAATAATAATAAAAAATTATTCTTATGAAGCTGTATTTAATTATTTAAAAATAAATTTTGCCGAATTTGATGAAGACGATATTTTTAAATTAGAAAAATATTGTATTAAATATGGAATAAAAAATAATAAATTTAAAAAGGATTTTATTTATGAAATAAATAATGAAGAAATTAATTATTTAAATGAATTACGAAAAAAAATAATTAATCCAATAATTGATTTAGAGAAAAAAATAAATAAAAAACAAAATGTGCAAAATATAATAAAAGAATTATATTTATTTTTAATTAATGAGAATATAGAAAATAAATTAAATAATAAAATAAAAGAATTAGAAAATAAAAATAATTTTGAATTAGCAAAGGAATATAAAATTAGTTACGAAATTATAATAAATATTTTTGATGAGATTTCTAATATATTTAATAATGAGGAATTTACATTAGATAATTTTTATAAAATATTTAAAATAGGACTAAAAAATAGTAGCCTTGGAAAAATTCCAGCAAGTCAAGATGGAGTTACTGTAGGAGATACTGAAAGGTCAAGAACACATAAGGTAAAAGCTATATTTATAATAGGACTAAATGATGGAGTATTTCCAAGTGTAAATAAAGATGAAGGATTTATAAATGATGCAGATAGAGAAATTTTGAAAGAAAAAAATATTGAACTTGCAAAGGGAACTTTAGAAAATTTATATGACGATAATTTCAATATTTATAAAGCATTTACTACAGCAGAAGAAAAATTGTTTTTATCATATTGTCAATCAGATACAGATGGAAAATCATTGAGGCCATCAACTTTAATTTTAAAAATAAAAAAGATATTTCCAGAACTAATTGAGAAAAACGATATTTTAGAAAAAGAAAATTATTTTGTAAATGAAAAAGATTTATATGAAGATTTTATTTCAAAAATAATTTTGGAAGATAATGAGAAAAAAATAAAAAATAATAATGATTTATTTTTATATTATAAATATTTTAATGAAAATGATAATTACAAAAAAACATTAAAAAATAATTTAAATTATATTAATAATTTAAAAATACCAGAAAAAATAAAAAAAGAAAATATTCAAAAATTATATGGAAATAAATTAAAAACAAGTGTGTCAAAATTAGAAACTTTTAAATCGTGTCCATATGAATATTTTATGCAATATAGTTTAAAAATAAAAGAAAAGGAAGAATTAAAAGTAAAGAATTTAGATACGGGTTCATTTATGCATGATGTAATAAATTCATTTTTTGAAGAAACAAAAAAAGAAGAAATTGATATAAAAAATATTGAAGATGAAGAAACAGAAAAAATTGTAAACAAAATAATTGATGAAAAGTTGAATAATAATAAAAATTATATTTTCACGGCAACTGAAAAATATAAGTTGTTAGTAAAAAGATTAAAAAGAATTATTTTGAAAGCATTAAAATATATAATTTTAGGTTTGAAAGTAAGTGATTTCGAAGTAGAGGGAACAGAAGTTGCTTTTGATGAGAAAAAGGGAACATATAAACCAATTGAAATAAAATTAGAGAATGGAAAAAGTGTAGAAATTGTTGGAAAAATAGACAGAATTGATATTGCAAAAGATGAAAATAATAAATATATAAGAATAATTGACTATAAATCATCTGTTAAAGATATAGATTATACAAATATATATGCAGGTCTACAATTACAGTTAATCACATATTTAGATGCAATGTGTAAGATAGAGGATTTTATTCCAGCAGGAATTTTGTATTTTAATTTATTAGAACAAATGATTAATTCTGATAAAAAAATGACAGATGAAGAAATTGAAGAAAAAATTAAAAGTAATTTTAAAATGAAAGGGCTAATTTTAGCAGATGTAAGAGTAGCTAAAATGCAAGATAATAATTTAATGGCTTCTACTTCTTCAAAAATAATTCCAGCATACATGGATAAAACAGAAAATTTTAGTCCTAAAAAGAGTAGTATTGCAACAAGAGAAGAATTTGAAAAATTACAAAAATATGTTAACAATACAATAAAAGAAATTTCTGAAGAAATATTGAATGGAAATATTAAACTGAAGCCATATTATAAAAATAAAAAAACACCTTGTGAATATTGCAGCTATAAAAATGTATGTGGATTTAATTCTGGTATTTTTAAAACTGACTACAATTTTATTAATAAAAAACAAAAAGAAGATATTTTTGAAAAATTAGAAAAGGAGAAGTAATTTATGGATTTATCTAATGATGTGGTTTTAGATATAAAAAAAGAAAACCAAGAATTTTTACAATTTAAAAAATTATTAAAATATTCTAATGTAATTTCACATTGTTATTCTTTAGGAATAGATAAAAATTATAGAACTTTTAGAGCAAATAGACAAGCTTTACCAAAAGAAGAATATGAAAAAAATATAACTGATTATAAAACATTATGTACAGCTAATGGACTAAACTATAAAAATATTGTAAAAGCAAGTCAAGCACATACTGATAATATTTTAAATGTAAATTCTATAACACAAGATGAAGTATTAGACACAAGTGCAAAGTTAGATGGATTAATAACAAACCAAAAGGGAATAATTTTAGCAACAACAAATGCTGATTGTATATTACTATTAATGTTTGACCCAGTAAAAAAAGTTATTGCAAATGTCCATTCTGGATGGAGGGGAACGCTTCAAGAAATTTCTGTAAAGACTGTAGAAAGAATGGTTAAAGCTTACGGATGTAATGCAAAAGACATAATAGTATGTATTTGTCCAAGTATAAGAAAGTGTCATTTTGAAGTTGATAGAGATGTATATGAGATGTTTTATGAAAGATTTAAAAAATTGGGAGATACTGATAGATTTATTAGTCAAAAGGGCGAAAAATGGTATATTGATACAGTTTTAATAAACAAAATTATACTAAATAATGCGGGTATTTTAATGGAGAATATTGAGGATTCAGGATTGTGTTCGGTTTGCAACAAAGATAAAATACATTCATTTAGAGCAGAGGGAGAAGCATATGGACTAGAAACAGCACTCATTTCATTAAAATAGTTTCTCATTTGGACCCAAAAAGAACCGGTCCCAATGGTCCTAATTGCTAGGCAAAAAGAAAGGAGAAATAAATGATACCGAATAAGTTAAAAAAAGGAGATACAATAGAAGTAATTGCCCCATCTAATGCTGTTAGTAAAGATGACGAAAAGTTTTTAAAAGAAACAGAAAAAAAGTTCAATAAATATGGTATAAATGTGATATATGGAAAAAATATATATTCAAATTCACTTGGATATGGGGCATCTCCTAGGGAAAAAGCCCAAGACCTAAATGAAGCATTTGGCAGAAAAGATGTACAGGCTATTTTTTGTGCCAAAGGTGGAGAAAACTCAAATACAATTTTTGAATATATAGACTATGAAAAAATAAAGCAAAATCCCAAGATATTTTGTGGTTTTAGTGATTCTACATTTTTGCTTAATATGATTTATCAAAAAACTAGGCTTGTAACATTTCATGGTTCGACATTCAAGGCAATTTCAGATTGGGATTCTCCTTGTGTTTTTGAAGATATAATTAATAAAATGATAACAGGAGATACTTGTTTAAATACAAATAAAGAAGTTTTTAAAAATATAAAAGATGGAATGGCAGAAGGGACGCTAGTAGGTGGAAACTTAAGTTGCATAAGGGAAATGGTATGTGGAAAATATAATATGGATTTTGAAAATAAAATACTTTTTATAGAAGATTTAGGTGTGGAGTCAGGACCTAAATTTGAGAGCAATTTTCTTTATTATATGAAACAAAATGATGTTTTTGATAAAATAAATGGATTATGGATAGGAAATTATGAGCATGAGAGTCAAATAGAATTAGAAAAGATTGTTCTAGATGTATTAGAAGACAATTATAAATTTCCTATTATAAAATCAAATAGTTTTGGACATATTGCTAAAAAGCAGGTAGTTCCAGTTGGCGTGAAAGCAAGAATAGATACGAAGAGTAATGAAAAAATAGTTTTATTGGAAAAATGTGTTAAGTAATTTTTTGTCGAAAAGTGTTGAAGTTATAAAATAAATATAGTAAAATAAAAAATGCAAATAAAATAAGATAAAAAGAAATGGAGAATACTTATGAATCAAATAATAAGCGAACAAAAAGAAGAAATAAAAGTAAGAAAAGAGGTAAAAGAAGAACCATCTAAAAATAAAAAGCCTAAAAAGAAGAAAAAAAATAATATTGCAAAGAAAATTTTAATTGTACTTGCAATTTTAGCTGTAATTGGAGGAAGTACAGTAGGAATATTACTTTATGGACCATATAATGGATTTAGAGATTGGTTGATTACATCAGCAATGACTACAATGACACATCAATGGATTGCATATGTATTTTATGATGAGGATACAATAAATGCTGTAATGTCAAGCAATAGAGTGGATGAAATTCAAGAAGATACAGACACAAATGCAATTGTAATTGGGGTAAATGAAAAAGAAGAAAATAGCAAACCACAAGAAAAAGTATATGAAAATGAATATGAAAAAGCTATACTTGAAAAAGAAAATCCAGATGATACATATAAAATTATAGAAATAAGTGGAAAAGGATATTCTGGATATTTGGCAGCAATATATGACCCATCTAAAGTAAAAACATTAGTTACAGCCAAAATAGGAACAAGTGGACAATACTTAACAACTATGGCAAAAAATAATAAAGCAGTTGTTGCAATAAATGGTGGAGGATTTGATGACCCAAATTATAGCAGTAATGCAGCAAATCCACTTGGAATTACATATTCAAGAGGAAAACTTGTAACATCATATTATTATGCAGGAGCCGGTGGAATAATTGGTTTTGATACAAGTGACAAACTAGTATTATCATCAAAATGTACAGAACAATCAGCAAAATCGCTTAAGATTAGGGATGCTGTAACATGTGGACCATTTTTAATAGTAAATGGTAAAAAATCAAGTGTCGTAGGAAATGGTGGATGGGGAACCGCACCACGTACAGCAATTGGTCAAAGAAAAGATGGAATAGTTTTATTTTTAGTTGTTGATGGAAGAACAGTAAAAAGACCAGGAGCAGATATGGATGACCTAATTGAAATAATGGAAAATTATGGAGCATATAATGCCGCAAACCTAGATGGTGGAACATCTACAGCAATGACAGTAGATTATAAATTGATAAATGACCCAGTAGATAGCACAGGAGCTCATAAAACAAGGTTTATATCTACAGGATTTGGCTTAATTGAATAAAAATTAATATAAAAAAATCCGTAAAAACTATGGATTTTTTTTGTTTTCCCTGATATAATGAAAACGCTTTTAAATTTGGATATAATTAATAAGTAATAAAAAAGGAGGAAATTGGCTATAAAGGGGCTAATGTAAGAAAAGATGGTTTTTAAAGATTATTACAAAATATTGGGACTAAAGACAAATAAAGTATCTTCAGATGAGATAAAAAATGCATATAGATTAGCGGTTAAAAAAAATCATCCAGATTTAAACGTAAAGGACAAATTAGCTGAGGAGAAAATAAAAGATATAAATGAGGCATATAAAATACTATCAGATAGTAGTGCCAAAAGAAAATATGATAGGATATGGAACAGAAATAATGTGAAACAAAGACAAGAGCAATATAGAGAAGAATACAAAAAAAGTAATGCGTCATTTGGTGAATTTTTCAATATATTCTTTGGAGTTCCAAAAGATGAAAAAAGTAAAAAAGAAAGCAAAACAGAAAAAATTCCTATTAGAGGAGAAAATATAGAAACATGCATTGATGTTGATATAGAAGAAGTTTTTTATGGATTAGATAAGAAAATATCTCTAAGAACAGTAGATGGAAAAATGAAAGTATTTACTGTATCTATTCCGGCAGGTCTTAGAAATGGTGAGAAAATAAGGCTTTTAGGACAAGGAAAAGAGGGCAAAGATGGTGGAAAAAATGGAGATTTATTTATAAAAGTAAACATAAAAAATAGTGATAAATTTAAGCTAGTAGGGAATGACTTATATACAAATTTATATTTAACACCTTGGGAAGCAGCTTTAGGAACTAGAACAACAGTATATTCTATAGATGATGGAACTGTAGTTTATGTGCCAGAGGGAATAGAAACTGGCGAAGTTCTTAAAATATCTGGTAAAGGATATAAAGATGGAAAAGGTGGCAGAGGAGATTTGATTGCAAAAGTTAATATAATGATACCGAAAAAATTAAGTAATGAAGAAAAAAAATTATTTGAAAAATTGAGTACAATATCAAGTTTTAACCCTAGAAAAATATAGATTTCTCTTAATCCTATTGACATAAAGTAGAAAAATTGCTATAATAAAAGAGTGATTATACGGAGGAAAAATCTATGTTAAAAATCATAGAAAATGGAGGAAAATAAAATGGAATCATGGAAAGGAAAACATTTTAGTATAACAGATCCTAAAGGAGTAAATACGGTAATATATGAGGTATATAAGACGAAAAAGGAATATTTAAAAAAATATCCAAAATATACTGTTGAAAGATTACGTTCAACAGAGCAGTTTGTTGGAGATTTGAAGAAAAAAACATTCTATGTTGAAGATCCGCAAGAATCTGGAAATCAATTAGTAATATTTTCATTTACAAAAGAAAGAGTAGTTATAAACAATGGATTACTTATAAATGATGAAGTAAAAATTTCGAAAAAGCCGGTTCCATTTAAGTTTGATACAATATATTCGGAAGAAGAAACAGAAGTGAAAAATTTTAAATATACACCTAATCTAAAGAGGGCAATTACTATAATTGACCCAGAAACAACAGAAGAAATAAAGCCAGTTCTTTACTATGATGAGGAAACTGACGAAGTTAAGGGAAAATGCAAATTAAAACCAAAAAAATCATATTTTGCATTTGAAATAAGGGAAGATAGTAATTAAGGAGGAATTCTAAAATGACCAAAAAAGAACAAGTTGCTAAAATTAAAGAAATGGAAGAATGGATAAAAAATGGAGTACCAGTTGATGCAAAAGATCCAAGTTCTAAAGCAGATGATTTTTATGTTGGGGCAGTTGATATGAAACCAGGAAAAGTTCTTGAAGTTGTTAATGGAAATGAAGTTAGAACAAACTTATCAGATGCAGCTGTAAAAGTAAGCGATGGCGGATATTATGAAATGAACAAAAAAGATGAAAATGAACATAATATATAATCAAAAGAAAAGGGTGAAAGTATATGAATTATAAAATTCAAGGAGCCTTAAAAAAAGGAAAAACAACAATAATAGTTTCAATTATACTATGGCTAATCTTAGTCGTAGTATTTATCATGCCATGGACATGTGGATGCTATCAAATGAAATTACTTGGAAAATTTGATATGGATGCCTTTTTGACTGTATATATGAAAGCAACTACAGATATGGGGCTAGGATTTAATGCCATAGCGTCAAATGGTTTGATTGGGGAATATATAAAAAATATATTTGGATTTACGCTTTTTTATGCAATTATAGTAGTAATAGCAGTATTAAGATTAATGCCTAAACATAGATATGACAACATTGAACACGGTTCGAGTGACTGGAGCGAAAATGGAGAACAATATAAAGTTTTAAGTAAAAAAGCTGGAATAATACTTGCGGAAAATAATTATCTACCGTTGGATAAAAGAGGAAACGTAAACGTATTGGTAGTCGGAGGTTCTGGTTCTGGTAAATCAGCTTCATATTCAATACCGAATGCTCACCAAATGCTAGGGTCATATGTATTTACAGATCCTAAAGGAGAACTGTACGATAGAACAGCTGGTTATTTAAGAGAACATGGTTACAAAATAAAAGTTTTAAACCTTGTACATCCGCAATTTAGTGATGGATATAACCCACTTTTACATATATCTTCAGAAATAGATGTAGACATAATCGCAAATACAATAGTAAAGGGACAAAAATCAGAAGGGGGAGGCTCAGACCCATTCTGGGATGATTCGGCTGAAACTTTACTAAAAGCTTTAATATATTATTTAATGGCAACAAGACCAGAAGAAGAAAAAAACCTAGCAAGCTGTGCGGAAATGGTAAGAGCAGCAAATTCAAATGGAGGAAGCAACGTACTTACAGAATTAATGAGTCAATTACCATATGATCATCCAGCAAGAATGAACTATAAATCTATTGAGATAGCACCAGAAAAGACATATAGTTCAATTTTAAGTACATTGCAATCAAAACTTGGAAAATTTGATTCAAAGGAAATTGCTGAATTAACATCAACAGATACAATAAATTTCGAAGAAATAGGAAGCCAAAAAACCGCTGTATATGTTATATCTTCAGATACACATGGAGCATATGATTTCTTATTAACAATATTCTTTGCGCAAATGATTCAACAATTATATGATTTTGCAGATAATAATGGTGGAAAATTAAAAGAACGTACATACTTTATATTGGACGAGTTTGCAAATATTGGTAGAATACCTGA
Organism: uncultured Clostridia bacterium; assembly: GCA_934148985.1. GTDB lineage: Bacteria > Bacillota > Clostridia > TANB77 > CAG-508 > CAG-269. The sequence continues at coordinate 4,939 of CAKPDO010000008.1, read as the reverse complement.
TTTTGACAAAAAAATATCAACATCAAGGAGTAGAGGAATATCATTTAGTGTTATTTTACAAAACTTAGACCAATTAGAGGCAATATATGAAAAAGCAAATGAAACAATAATAGGTAACTGTGATACTCACGTATTTTTAGGAAGTAACTCACAAAAAACGGTTGAATATTTCTCAAAAGCATTAGGAGAGAAGACAATTTCTCATGAAAGCATATCAACTAATAGAGATAAAGAGCATAAAAAGACTGGAACAAGTGATTCTGACCAAATTATGGCAAGAGCGTTGATGACACCAGACGAATTAAGAAGAATGGACAACGACTTGTGTATAATTTTTGAAAAAGGAATAAGACCGGTAAAGGCTAATAAATTTTACTACTTCAAAAAACCTATGGCAAAAGAGATGGCAGCATTAGAGATAAGCCATAATGATATAGGCGAAATTGATAGGGGAAAATGGAGGAAATACAATCCATATAATCCATATGTTGAAGAAGATGAAAAAGAAAATATAAATGATTTAAAGGTAGAATCTTTGGATGACTTATTTGATGATGTACCATCAAATGATAAAAAAGAAGAAGCGACAGTTGCAACCAAAAAAGATAATGAAAAAATGTCACTTGAAGATATTGATACAGATGATGCGCCAATGCTTCCAATGAATGACGAACCTGAAGAAGAATATGATTTACAAAAAGAATTAGAAGCAAAATTTGATGAATTGTTTGGACCAATAGATGATGATGAATAAATGAAGAAACACTTAATTATAAAAAATTAAGTGTTTCTATTGTTTAAAAGCCAAAAACGTAGTATAATAAAAAAGATTTTAGAAAGGAAAGAGATTTATGTTTGAGAAATTAGAATTAGTAGAAAAGAGATATGATGAATTAACTTCACAAATTAGCGACCCTGAAGTGATAGCAAACACAAATGAGTGGAGAAAACTTGTAAAAGAACATAGTTCAATGGAAGACGTAGTACAAAAATATAGAGAATACAAAGAAATTATAAGAAATATGAATGAGGCTAAGGAAATGCTTGATGACCCAGATATGAAAGAACTTGCTGAAGAAGAATACTATTCTTCAAAGGAAAAATTAGCTCATGCAGAAGAAGAATTAAAAATCCTACTAATACCAAAAGACCCTAATGATGATAAAAGTGTTATATGTGAGATAAGAGGCGGAGCTGGAGGAGAAGAAGCAGCTTTATTTGCAGGAACATTATTTAGAATGTATGGTATGTATGCAGAAAGAAAACACTGGAAAATAGAAATATTAAACGAAAATTCTACGGAATTAGGTGGTTATAAAGAAATATCATTTATGGTAACTGGAAAAGGAGCATATAGTAGGTTAAAGTTTGAAAGCGGTGTACATAGGGTTCAACGTGTGCCAGACACAGAAAGCAGTGGAAGAATACATACATCAACAGCAACAGTCGCAGTTCTTCCAGTTGTAGAGGATGTAGAAATAGAAATTAATCCAGCAGATATAAAAATGGAAGTATTCAGGTCATCAGGAGCAGGTGGGCAACATATAAATAAAACTTCATCAGCCGTAAGATTAATACACATTCCAACAGGTATAGTTGCCGAATGTCAAACTCAGAGGTCACAATTGCAAAATAGAGAGTATGCAATGAACTTATTAAAATCTAGATTGTATGATATAGAAAAAACAAAACAAGATTCAGAAATAGCAAATGCAAGAAAATCTCAAGTTGGTTCTGGAGACAGAAGTGAGAAAATACGTACATATAATTACCCACAAGGAAGAATAACAGACCATAGAATAGGATTTAGTGTATATCAAATGGAAAATTTTCTAAATGGAGATTTAGATGAAATGATAGATAACTTAATAGCAGCAGATAGAGCAGAAAAATTAAAGGGTGAAGAAGAATAAAAAACAGTTGACAAAAACAAAAAAATGTATTATTATATTAACATAATATAAAAATAGTAAGAGAAAAGTAAAATAGAAAATATCTTTAAAAGAGAAGTTAGTCAAAGGCTGAAAGCTAACCAAAGTAAAACTATTTGAAAACTACCTCTTCATATTTCTGGTGAATAAGCCAGACGATTGGAATACGTTATAATTCTATTAATTAAGAACAAACAGGGATGGAACCGCGTAAAATATATACGCTCCTATGGATGCAAAAAAGTATCTATAGGAGCTTTTTTGTATCAAAATAAAGAAAAGGAGGAATAAAAAATGATTAAAATAACATTGAAAGATGGAAGCATTAAAGAAGTGGAAGCAGGAAAAAGTGTATTTAATGTAGCAAAAGAAATAAGTGAAGGACTAGCAAGAGTTGCAACATGTGCAAGTGTAGATGGAAAAGTTGTAGACCTAAGATATATCCTAACAAAGGATTGCAATTTAGAAATACATACATTTGAAAGCTCTTTAGAAGGAAAAAAAGCATATTGGCACACAACATCACACATAATGGCTCAAGCAATAAAAAGATTAAAACCAGAAACAAATCTAGCAATAGGTCCATCAATTGATGAGGGATTTTATTATGATTTTGATGTAGAAAAAAACTTTACAGACGAAGATAAAGAAAAAATTGAAGCAGAAATGAAAAAAATAATAAAAGAAGATTTACCAATAGAAAGATTTACTTTGCCAAGAGAAGAAGCAATAAAATTTATGGAAGAAAAAGATGAACCATACAAGGTAGAATTAATAAAAGATTTACCAGATGGTGAGGAAATATCATTTTATAAACAAGGTGAATTTACGGATTTATGTGCTGGACCACATTTAATGAGTACGGGAAAGGTAAAAGCTGTAAAAATACTTTCTACATCTGGGGCATATTGGAGAGGTGATGAACATAATAAAATGCTACAAAGAATATACGCAATAGCATTTCCAAAAGCAAGCCAAGTAGAAGAATATTTAGCCAAACTTGAAGAAGCAAAAGAGAGGGATCATAGAAAAATAGGAAAAGATTTAGAATTATTTATGACACACAAGCTAGTGGGTTCAGGCCTTCCAATGTATTTACCAAAAGGAGCAACGATACGTAGAACTTTAGAAAGATATATTCAAGATAAAGAATTAGCTTTAGGATATCAACATGTATATACACCAAGTTTAGCAAATGTTGCTTTATACAAAACATCTGGACATTGGGACCACTACAAAGAAGATATGTTTCCTATGATGAAAATGGGTGATGAAGAAATGGTTTTAAGACCTATGAATTGCCCACATCATATGTTAATATATAAAAGTAAAATGCGTTCTTATAGAGATTTACCAATAAAAATAGGTGAACTTGCAAACGATTTTAGATATGAAGATAGTGGTAGTGTTTGCGGATTAGAAAGAGTTCGCCAAATGTGTCAAAATGATGCACATTTATTTGTAAGACCAGACCAGATAAAAGAAGAGGTTGGAAAGGTTTTAAGCTTAATAAAAGAAGTTTATCAAGATGACTTTGGATTTCCAGCTTCAGCATTTAGTTATAGATTATCTTTAAGAGATAAAAATAATAAAGAAAAGTATATAGATAATGATGAAATGTGGGAAACAGCTGAAAGCCAATTAAGACAAATTTTAAAAGAGTTAAATATTGATTTTTACGAAGCCGAGGGAGAAGCTGCTTTCTATGGACCAAAAATTGATATACAAATAAAGACAGCATTAAACCATGATATTACTATACCAACATGTCAATTAGATTTTGCTTTACCTGAAAGATTTGAACTTGAATATATTGGCGAAGATGGAGAAAAACATAGACCTGTTGTTATTCACAGAGCAATACTTGGAAGTTCTGATAGATTTATTTCGTTCTTACTTGAAGAAACAAAGGGAATTTTACCTTTATGGCTTGCCCCTGTTCAAGTTGAAGTAATGCCACTTACTGATAAACAAAGAGATTATGCGGTTAAGGTAACAGACGACTTACGTAAATCTGGACTTAGAGTTGAACTTGATGATAGACAAGAAAAAATTGGATATAAAATTCGTGAAGCTCAATTAAATAAAATTCCTTATATGTTAATTTTAGGAGATAAGGAAGTTCAAAATAATCAAGTTGGTGTTCGTTCTAGAGGCGAAGGCGACATTGGAGCTATGGATGAAGAAGAATTTATCCAAAAATTGAAAAAAGAAATTAAAAATTTTGGTAGATAAAAAATAAGTTTCCAACAGCAATATTGTTGGAGACTTATTTTAATTAGAAAAGTTTTTATCCACAGCAATCGCATAAAATGTAGATTAATATATTGAGCAGTACAAAAAAGTAATCTTTTTAGACAAGTTGTGACGATACAACAATTTTGTCGATTTTTGTCAAAATGTTTTTATTGACATTTGTTGAATTTATGATATAATTTTTTCATTAGATATTTCGTTTTATAATTTTTATTGAATTTTATATTTTTGTGTTCATATATATATTTATGTCGAAGCAAAATTTAAAGCAGGAAAGAAGGTAATAATATGGAAAAAATGATTATGGAACAATTAATTAATATGTCAAAGCAAATTGGTGAATTAGGAGCTAGAATGGAAGACGGATTCAAAAGACAAGAAGAAAAAATGGAAGCAATGGAAAAAAGATTATGTGCAAGAATGGACACGAAGATAGCAGAGTCAGAAGAAAGAGTGTGCGAGAGAATGGACACGAAGATAGCAGAAACAGAGGAAAGACTAGGTACCAGAATAACAGAAACAGAAGAAAAATTAAATACAAGAATAACAGAAACAGAGGAAAGATTAAGTACCAGAATAACAGAAACAGAGGAGAAATTAAATGCAAGGATAACAGAAACAGAGGAAAGATTAAGTACCAGAATAACAGAAATAGAGGAGAAATTAAATGCAAGGATAACAGAAACAGAGGAAAGATTAAGTACCAGAATAACAGAAACAGAGGAGAAATTAAATGCAAGGATAACAGAAAC
>CAKPDO010000007.1 GCA_934148985.1 uncultured Clostridia bacterium | reverse complement strand
TATACTTATATCATAAATTTTTTAATTAAGACATTTTCCTAAATGATTTATTAAGACATTATCATAAATGAATCATATTTATGATTAAAAAAGTAAAAAAATGGGTTGACAGCTGGGAATTTATATTGTATAATAAAGAACTGTAATCCGCTTAGTCAAGGTAACTAAATGTTATAAATAAAAGTAACTACCTTTATTGAGGATTAGCGAGTATACAAATAAGGGAGGTGCATTTAAAATGTACGCAATAATCGAAAGCTGTGGAAAGCAATACAAAGTATCAGAAGGAGACATAGTATTTTTCGAAAAACTAGATGTTGAAGAAGGAAAATCAGTTACATTTGATAAAGTAATAATGGTATCAGATGATGGAAAAGTACAAGTAGGAAATCCTTATGTAAAAGGTGTAAAGGTTGAAGGAAAAGTAACAGCTCATGGAAAAGCTAAAAAAATCATCGTATTCAAGATGAAAGCTAAGAAAAATGAGAGAACAAAACAAGGACATAGACAACCATACACAAAGGTTGAAATTACATCAATCAAAACAGCTTCTAAAAAATCAGAAGCTAAAAAAGAAGCTACAGTAAAAGCTGAAGCATAATTAAATTTGAAATTTAATAAAAGAGATATAAATCCCAAAACTGGAAGGAGTTGAAAAAAATGGCACATCACGTTGGTCAAGGTAGTACAAGAAACGGTAGAGACAGTGAGTCAAAACGTTTAGGTGTAAAAAGAGCAGATGGACAATTCGTTTTAGCTGGAAACATTCTTGTAAGACAAAGAGGAACAAAAATATATCCAGGAACAAATGTAGGAATCGGAAGTGATGACACTCTATTTGCCTTAGTAGATGGAACAGTTAAGTTCGAAAGAAAAGGTAGAGATAAGAAAAAAGTAAGTGTTTACCCAGTAATTGAAGGTGAAACAGAGGCTGAAAAAGCTGAATAAAATATTTAAAGATTATAAAAAATTGAGGTAGAAAAATAAAATTTTCTTGCCTCAATTTTTTTATATCCAAAAGTTTAAAAAAATTCATAAAAATAGGGTTGCACAAATTAAATAAATGATATAAAATAAACAAAAAGAAAGAAGGTTATTAGTATGGAAATAAAAATTGATTTTGAAAAAATGGGGATAGATAAAAAAGAAATAATGAAAAACAAAGAAAAAGTAGAAAACATTCATAAAGATCTACATGCAAGAGCTTCAAGAATGGATGACTTTGTTGGATGGCTTGATTTACCAACAAATTATGATAAAAAAGAATTTAAAAGAATTTTATCAGCAGCAAAAAGAATAAACAAAGATTCAGATATACTACTTGTAATAGGAATTGGAGGTTCATATCTTGGAGCAAGAGCAGTAATAGAAGCACTAAGTAGTTCATTTTACAATATGCAAACATTAAAGCAGAGAAAACACACTTTAGTTTTATTTGCTGGAAATAACTTAAGCCCAAATTATATAAATGATTTAATAGAAATAATTGGAGATAAAGATTTTTCTATAAATGTAATATCAAAATCAGGAACAACAACAGAACCAGCAATTGCTTTTAGAATATTTAGAGAAATTTTGGAAAATAAATATGGAATAGATGAAGCAAGAAGCAGAATCTATGTTACAACAGACAGTGAAAAAGGAGCATTAAAAAAATTATCTGAAGAAGAGGGATATGAAACATTTGTTATTCCAGATAATGTTGGCGGAAGATTTTCGGTACTTACACCAGTTGGTTTATTGCCAATTGCTGTAGCTGGAATAGATATAGAAAAATTAATGAATGGAGCAAAACTTGCACAAGATAACTACAATGACGGAGAACTTAAATATAATGAATGCTATCAGTATGCGGTAATTAGAAATATTCTATATAATCAGGGAAAGACAATAGAAGTTTTTGCAAATTATGAACCAAAAATGCATTATATGACAGAATGGTTAAAACAATTATTTGGAGAGAGCGAAGGAAAAGAAGAAGAAGGAATTTTCCCAGCTGGAATTGACCTAACAACAGATTTACATTCAATGGGACAATATATGCAACAAGGTTTAAGAAACATATTTGAAACAGTATTATGCATTGAATCTCCTAAGTCAAATATAACAATAAATTCTGATGACGATAATTTAGATGGATTAAATTATTTAGCTGGAAAGAATTTAGATTATGTAAATAAAAAAGCTATGGAAGGAACAATAGAAGCACATGTTTCAGGAGGAGTTCCAAATATAATTATAAAAATTGAAAAATTAGATGAAGAAAATTTAGGTGGATTAATATACTTTTTCGAACTTGCATGTGCTATGTCAGGAAGCATTTTAAATGTAAATCCATTTAATCAACCTGGAGTGGAAGAATATAAGAAAAATATGTTTAGATTATTAGAAAAGCCAGGATACACAAAATAAAAAGAGGTAAAATTAATGAAATTTGAAAAAGAATATAGTGTAGGAATAAAAGACATAGGAACTAAAAATCAAATGACAAATTATGCTTTTTTAAGTTTTTTAGAAGAAATAGCAAGTAGTCATTCAAATCAAGTTGGATATGGGGTAAATGATATTGAAGAAAAGAAAAAAGTTTGGCTTTTAATGGATTGGAAATTAAAAGTTTATGAAAGACCAAAATATGAAACGAAAATAACAGTAAAAACATGGGCAAGGACAATAGGAAAAATGCCATTTTCAACATATCGTGATTTTGAAGTTTATGAAAATGAAAAAAAGATTGCAATTGGAACATCGAAATGGATTTTATTTGATTTAGAAACAAATAGAATAGCAAAAATAACAGATGATATAATAAATCTTTATAAACCGGAAAATGAAAAAGTATTTGATGAGGATGAAATTGAAAAAATAAAAGAAATAAAAGATTTTGATACATTTGTATTATATGATGTAAAAAGAGCGGACATAGATGTAAATAAACATATGCATAACCTAAATTACTTAAAATTAGCTTATGAGGCTTTGCCAGAAGATGTGTACAATTCTGAAGAAAAGAAAAATGTTAGAATAATGTATAAACATCAAATATTATATGGGGATAAAGTAAAATGTTATTATAGTAAACAAGAAAATAAAGATATTATAACAATAAAAAGCGAAGATGATAGTATTTTACATGCGATTGTAGAATTAAGCTAAAGGAAGTGAAGCTATATTGAAACAAAAAAATGATGATAAAATAACGAATGTTTTAAGAAAAATTGCTCCCGGAACACCAATAAGAGATGGTTTAGAGAATATATTAAAGGCAAGAACGGGAGCCTTGCTACTTTTTACAGACAATGAACAATATATAAAAAAATTAGTTGATGGTGGATTTTTTATAAATGAAGATTATACATCATCTAAACTATATGAATTAGCTAAAATGGATGGTGCAATAGTATTAAGTGCAGATATGAAAAAAATACTGTTTGCAAATGCAGAATTGATTCCATCGAGTGATATTCCAACAGTAGAAACTGGAACAAGACATAGAACAGCAGAAAGAACGGCAAAACAAACAGGGGAGCTTGTAATAAGCATTTCGCAAAGAAGAAATATAATTACAATATTTTTAGAAAATGAAAGGTATATTCTAGAAGATACTGAGGTTGTTTTAAATAAAGCCAATCAAGCAATTCAAACACTTGAAAAATATAAAAAAGTATTTGACAGTAAACTTAATATTTTAAATGAATATGAATTTAATGATATTGTAACATTAGAAAATGTGCTAAGTGTATTACAAAGAGCACAAATGGTTATGCAAATTGTCGATGAAATTGAAAAACAAATAGCAGAACTTGGAGATGATGGAAGACTTGTAGATATGCAGCTAGAACAGTTGATTGGAGGCATAGAAAAGGAAGAAGAACTTATTATAAAAGATTATCTAATAGTTGAAGACAAGACTCCAAAAGAAGTTAAAGAAGAAATTGAGAATTTGTCATATGAAGAATTATTAAAAGAACAAAATATTGCTAAAATATTAGGATATGACATATTTTCAGATTTTGATGAAGCTTATGTTTATACAAGGGGATATAGGATTCTTAATAAAATTCCAAGAATGCCAGCATCTATTGTAGAAAATTTGACAAAGAGTTTTAAATCACTTCAACATATCATAGATGCAAGCATTGAAGATTTAGATAATGTAGATGGAATTGGAGAAGTAAGAGCGAGAAATATAAAAACATCTTTAAAGAGAATGCAAGAACAATTTGTATTTGACAATATAATAAATTAAAAAATAGGAGGAAGAAATGAAAAAGAACATAATTTGGATTATAGCATTGATTTTGATAATTGTGATGTTAGGAGGGCTATGCTTTGGATATTATAAAAAAGCAACATTGAAGGTAGAAAATCCAATAGTAACAATGGAGGTAGAAAATTTTGGTACAATAAAATTAGAATTATATCCAGATTTAGCACCAGAAACAGTAAATAATTTTATAAAACTTGCTAATAATGGGTTTTATAATGGACTAAAATTCCATAGAGTTGTAAAAGACTTTATGATACAAGGAGGAGATCCATCAGGAGATGGAACAGGTTCTCCAAAACTTTCAGATTTATATGGAAATGATGATGAAAATCAAACTTACAAATATTCAGATGGAACAGAAGCAAAGGGCTCTGATTCATATACAATTACTGGAGAATTTATTGCCAATGAATATAACAAAAACACATTAAACCTAACAGAAGGAACAATTGCAATGGCAAGAAGTGACTATTCTAGTCAAGCACCAACACTTACTACAGAGTCATATAATTCAGGAAGTTCACAATTTTTTATAATGACATCAAATGAACATACTAATTTAAGTGGATATTATGCAGGATTTGGAAAAGTAATTGAAGGATTAGACGTTGTAAAAGAAATTTCAAATGTTGAATGTAAAGCAAAAGAAACAAGTGAAGAAAATTCTGAAGATGCAGAAGTATCAACGCCTGTAACAGATGTAATAATTTCATCAGTTTCTGTAGATACAAAAGGAGTAAATTATGAAATGCCAAAGACATTACAACCATTTAATTATATGAAATGGCTATATGCTCAGTATGGGCTAACATACAGTGAATAAAGGAGCTAAAAATGGGACAATTTGTACATCTACATATACATAGCGAATTTAGTCTGTTAGATGGTGCAAACCGTATTAAAGATTTGCCAGTAAGAGCAAAAGAGCTTGGAATGGACGCAATGGCAATAACAGACCATGGAGTAATGTATGGAGCAATAGATTTTTATAAAGCATGTAAAAAAGAGGGGATAAAGCCAATAATTGGATGTGAAGTGTATGTTGCGCCACGTTCGAGATTTGACAAAGAACCAGGAATAGATAATAAATATAATCATTTAATATTACTTGCCAAAAATAACCAGGGATACAAAAATTTAAGCAAGTTAGTATCCCTTGGTTTTATTGATGGATATTATTATAAGCCAAGAATTGACTTAGAGATACTTGAAAAATATAGTGAAGGTCTAATTTGTTTAAGTGCTTGTTTAGCTGGAAGTGTAAATCAAGCACTTTTAAATGGACAAAATGAAAAAGCGGAAGAAATTGCATTATGGCATAAGAGGGTTTTTGGGGAAGATTATTATATTGAACTTCAAAATAATGGAATAAAAGAGCAAGTTCTTGCAAATCAAAAATTGGTTGGACTTGCAAGAAAACTTGATATTCCACTTGTAGCTACAAATGATGCACATTATTTAAAAAAAGAGGATGCATATAATCATGAAGTGCTTTTATGTATTCAAACAGGAAAAAGAATGAGCGACGAAGACAGAATGAGGTTTGAAACAGAAGAATTATATGTAAAATCACCAGAAGAAATGATTGACTATTTTAAAGCATTTCCAGATGCAATAGAAAATACTGTTAAAATAGCCGAAAAATGTAATGTTGAATTTGAATTTGGACATACGATTTTGCCAAATTACGAAGTACCTGAAGGGTATGAAACTCATTATGATTTTCTAGAAGATTTATGCAAAAAAGGTATGGCAAAAAGATATGGAGAAAACATTCCAGAAGAATATCAAAAAAGAGCTGATTATGAATTAGGCGTTATAAAAAAGATGGGATATGTAGACTATTACCTAATAGTTTGGGATTATATTAATTATGCAAAAACTCATGATATACCAGTAGGACCAGGTAGAGGTTCTGGAGCTGGTTCAATTTTGGCTTATGCAATAGAAATAACTGATATTGATCCGATGAAATATAATTTACTTTTCGAAAGATTTTTAAATCCAGAAAGAGTAAGTATGCCTGATTTTGATGTGGATTTTAGTGATGAACAAAGACAAGAAGTAATAGACTATGTTTGTAGAAAATATGGACATGACCATGTATCCCAAATTATAACATTTGGAACTTTAGCTGCGAAAAATGCAATAAGAAATGTTGGTAGAGCATTAGATGTATCACTTGCAGAAACAGATAAAATTGCAAAAATGATACCAAATGAACTCCATATTACAATAAAAAAAGCATTAGAACAAAATATAGAACTTAAAAATTTATATGAAAATGATGAAAGAATTCATAAACTTTTAGATGTATCAATGGCATTGGAAGGAATGCCTAAAAATACGTCAACTCATGCTTGCGGGGTAGTTATAACAAAAGACCCAGTTGATAGTTATGTGCCTTTATATGTAAGAGATGGACAAAATGCAACACAATATATAATGACAACTCTTGAAGAACTTGGACTTTTAAAAATGGATTTTTTAGGGCTAAGGACACTTACAGTTATTAAAGACACTAAGGAAATGATAAAAAAAGACCACGGAATAGATGTAGAATTTGACAAAGACATGAATGACCCAAAAGTTTATAAACTATGGCAAGATGGAAAAACATGTGGAGTGTTTCAGTTTGAAAGTCAAGGTATGAAAAACTTCATGCAAGAGCTAAAGCCTGACTGTTTGGAAGATTTAATAGCTGGTGTTTCACTTTACAGACCTGGACCAATGGATCAAATACCACGTTATGTTAAGGGAAAACAAACTGGAAAAAATGAATATACACATCCAAGTCTAGAGCCAATATTAAATGTAACTTATGGATGTATGGTGTATCAAGAGCAAGTTATGCAAATAGTTCGTGACCTAGCAGGTTATTCTCTAGGAAGAGCGGATTTAGTGCGTAGAGCCATGGGAAAGAAAAAACTTGATGTAATGGCAAAAGAAAGGAAAGTTTTCATTCATGGACAAGTAGATGAAGACGGAAATGTAATTGTTCCAGGATGTGTAAGAAATGGAATAGACGAAGCGTCAGCAAATAAAATATTTGACGAAATGGCAGAATTTGCAAAATATGCATTTAATAAATCACATGCAGCATGTTATGCGGTTGTATCATACCAAACGGCATACTTAAAAGCATATTATCCACCAGAATTTATGGCGGCAATGCTTAATAGTTACTTAGGAAATCTAGACAAAGTTCCTGTTTATATAGATGAATGTAAAAGCTTGAATATAGAGATATTAAAGCCAAATATAAATGAAAGTGAACTTAAATTTACAGCAATAAATGGGAATATTAGGTTTGGATTAGGAAGCGTAAAAAATGTGGGAATTCAACCAGTTGAAAGTATAATAAAAGAAAGAAATGAAAATGGAAAATTCAAATCATTTACAGATTTTTGCGAAAGAATTGCAGATGCAGGTGTTAATAAAAAATGTATAGAAAGCTTAATAAAATCAGGAGCTTTTGATGAATTTGAACAAGGCAGAAGCACTTTACTTGCTTCATTTGAAGGAATAATAGATACAATACAAAGCACCAAGAAAAAAGGCCTAGAAGGTCAGTTCTCAATGTTTGATTTAAGAGCAACAAGTAACGATACAGATAATAATATGAGTGATATAAAATATGTATTTATAGAAAAAGAAGAATTTTCTGAGAAAGAACTTTTATCACAAGAAAAAGAAATGCTTGGTATTTATTTGTCAGGACATCCTTTAAGCAAACTTAGAGATGAAATAGAGAAACAAACTACAATAAATACTAGAGATATAGATGCAATTGATAATAAATCTAATATGGATGAAGAAAATCAAACAGATATTGAAGCAATTAATCAGTATGATATGCAAAAAGCATCTAAGTTTAAAGATGGTCAGGAAGTGAAGTTTGCTGGAATTGTAACATCAATAAAAAAGAAATTTACAAAAACAAATAAAATAATGGCATTTGTAACAATTGAAGATTTATATGGACAAGCTGAAGTCATAGTTTTTGAAAATGCGTATTTAAATGCAAAAGATAGCTTGATGGAAGAAAATATTGTCTTAATAAAGGGAAGATTAAGCATAAGAGAAGAAGAAAAAACAACAATTATTGCAAATGAAATTACAAATTTTGGTGTGCAAAAAAGAAAAGTTTTGACAATAAATATTACAAATTTAGATGAACCTGCCAAAAAGAAATTAAGGGGTGCAATAAAATATTTTAATGGTGAAATGAATAATATTGCAGTTGAAGTAAAGGAAAATGAAAATATTTTAAAATGTGGAGCTATATATCTGACAGAGCCTATTTTTGAAGTGTTTAAGGATATCGTTGGAGAAAAAAATATAGAATTAAATGAAATATAAGAGAGGATGCAAAAGAATGTTAAAAGATAAAAATATATATTTAGTCCCATGTCTAGGTTTTCTAGTCATAATTCTTGTTGGATGGATTTTACTTATGTTGCCAGTTTGTAGTAATGGCAACATAACTCCGTTTAATGCATTTTTTACAGCAGTTTCAGCAACTTGTGTAAATGGGCTAAGTACAGTAAATTTGAGTAAAGATTATACTTTTTTAGGACAAGTTATAATTGCTATAAATACAGAAGTAGGAGCAATTGGATTTGTTGCATTTGTTTCATTTTTACTAAATTTTAAGAAAAAGAAGATGACTATTTCAGAAACTTTACTTTTAAGTAGTGCTTTAAATGACGACCATTATGGAAAATTAAAACAAAAGTTAAGGGAAGTTATAAAATATACACTTGTTATTGAATTAATTGGAGCTATATTACTGGCTGTGGATTTTATCCCAAGATTTGGAATAAAAGACGGTATTTGGTATAGTATATTTCATTCTATTACGGCATTTTGCAATGCTGGATTTGATATAATAGGAGATAGCAGTCTTACGATTTTTGCTAAAAATATATATGTAAATATGGTATTCATAATGCTTATGGTCTTAGGCTCAATTGGATATTTTGTAATAGAAGATATAATTACATGCATGAAAAAAAGAAATTTTTCACATATAGGATTTAATACAAAAATAGTATTAACAGCAAGTGGCATAATTTATGCAATATCAATAATCTTAATAAAAATTGCACAACCTAATTTAACTTGGCTAGAAACAATTTTTACGAGTGTAACAGCAAGAACTACAGGATTTACTACAATAAATATGAAAGAAATTTTACCTGTTACAAAGCTTTTAATTTCATTTCTTATGATAATTGGCGGAGCACCAGGTTCAACATCAGGAGGAATAAGAATTACATCAATTGCAATTCTTGTTTTGACTGTTAGGGCAACACTTAGAAATAAAAAAGATATAGTTGTATATTATAAAAAAATAGACTTGAGAACTATAAGACAGGCAATAACAAATATATTTATATGTTGTTTACTTGTTTTAATATCGATGTTTATAATGGAAAAAGTACAAGTTATGAGATTGGACAATAACTTATTTATGTGTGCATCAGCTTTTTCGGCGACAGGACTATCTGTTACAAATCTTGCAAGTATGAACTTTTTGTCTAAATCGATTTTGACAGGTTTGATGTATATAGGTAGAGTAGGACCGATTTCGATACTTTCTATTCTTATTTTGAAGAAAAAGGAAAATCAAAATATTGAATATGTTTCGGGAAGTGTAATGTTATAGTAGGAGGAAAATTTAATGAAAAAACAATGTATTGTTATAGGATTAGGAATTTATGGAATGAATGTCGCAAGAAAACTTTCTGAGGAAGGAATGGAAGTTTTTGCTATTGATAAAGATATGAAACTTGTAGAACGTGCTAGCAATTTCGCAACTAAAGCGGTTTGTATGGATATTACGAATATTGATGCTTTTGAGGGCATTCCAGTAGGTGATTTTGATATCGGTGTTGTTGGTATTGGCGAGAGTGTTTCTGTTAGCATTATTACTTGCCTTGCTCTTAAAGAAGCTGGTGTTAATTATGTTATTGCTAAAGCTGGAGATAAATTACATAAAAGAATTTTGGAAAAGCTTGATGTTGACGAGATTGTGCTTCCTGAGGAGTATTTGGGAATTATGACTGCTAGAAGTATTTTAGAGAAAAAGGATTAATTAAAACCAATAAGATAGAGATTAATTTATCTTATTGATTTTTATTTTTTCAAACTTTTACCACAAAAATAGTGTAAAATATACAAAGTTCTAAAAATGGGGAAAAAGAATGATAGAATTAAAAAATGTTAGCAAAACATATAAAAGCAAAAAATCAACAAACACAGCAGCCTTAAAAGACATATCAATTAAATTTCCAGAAAAGGGATTAGACTTTATATTAGGAAAAAGTGGAAGCGGAAAGTCAACACTATTAAACATAATAGGCGGATTGGATAAATATGACAGTGGGGAAGTAAATATCTTAAAAATATATAATGAAATGAAGAATTTATATAAAAAGAGAAGCAAAAGGAGAAAAAATGATGAGAAATAAAGGTATAACTTCAATTGCGATAGTTATAGTAATTGTTGTAATTTTAATATTAGTTGGAATAAGCATATTAGTTTGGACAGAAAAAATTAACGTACTTAATAGAGGAGTTGAATCAAAAATATTAACAGAAAATATGGATAAAATAAATTCAGCTAGCTTATCTAATGAAACCGAAGGAGAAAACTCTAAAGGAGTAGCTAATAAAAAAACATCCAAAATAGACAATTCAACAACTCCATATTATCCAGATACCACATTTTCATATAAAGAGGGAGATTTAGATACAGGATTAGTAATAATAGATTCCAACGATAATGAGTATGTTTGGGTAGAAGTACCAAAAACAATATATGATGATGAAAATTATAATGGAAGCTATAGTAATAAACCAAGTGGAAATACAGATTATGAAAATATAGAAAAATGCTTAAAAGAATATACAAAATATTATACAAGTTCAAACTATAGTGATACAACTTATGGTTATACAACACAATATCAAAATATGTTAAAAAGTGTATATGATAATGGAGGATTTTGGATAGGAAGATATGAAGCGGGAATCGAAGCTGGAAAAGAATCAAGGACATCACGCGTTGGAATAGCTGAAAGTGATAAGGTTGTAATAAAACCTAATATGTATCCATATAATTATGTAACAAGAGATGAAGCACAAACATTAGCAACAAGAATGAATTACGCAAATTGCACAAGTAGTTTAATCTTTGGGGTACAATGGGATTTAACTTTAAAATATATTGAAACAAAGAAAGTGACTACTGTTCCATATATAAAGACAAAGTTGACTTTAGATAGTACAGAAATAGGAAATTATCGTAATTCAGAATTGATGTTAACAAGAGGTAAATTTACACGATATGATGAATTATTAGATTGGAAAGATTTCAATAATGAAGATAAAACAGGTTTGGTAATAGGAAGGAAAAAAATAGCTCAAAATTATTATAAAAATGCAATAATATTAACAACTGGGGCAGCACAGGAAACAAATTTACAAAATATATATGATATAGCCGGAAATATGTTGGAGTGGACATTAGAATATTACAAGGATAACAAGCCGTGTGTTTGCAGAGGAGGTAGCAGCTTTGGCTATGGTTCTGACCTTCCAGCCAAAAGTCGCAGCGATACTTCTACAATCAGGTCCAACATGAGTATTGGTTTTCGTGTCGGACTTTGGAAATAAATATAAAGAGATTTTAAAGATAACTGTGTAAAATCAAAAATGATTTTTCAAACAAATATAAAAGAGGTTAAAAGCCAATAAAGACATAATCAATAAGATAGACATCAATTTATCTTATTGGTTATTATTTTTTACATACGCAAATATTTAATTAAAACAATGAAATTTCTTTACAATTTTCAAATCTCATCCTACACGATTACTTTTTCAAAACATGAATTATCATCAAATACAAAAAAAATTCTAATTAAAAATAAAAAAATAAAAATACAAAAATTTTTCCAAAAAAATGTTGATATTTTTTAATAATTGGGCTAAAATAGAACAAGTTCAAAAATAAAAAAGGAGGCCGAAAATTTGGTAACTTTAGAAGACGTAAAAAATAATAATGAAATAAAGGCTCTAATAGAAGGAGCACAAAAACAATTAGATGGGCTTCGGATACACAGAGCACTCATATAGACATCTAGGAATAGTATCAAAAAGAGCGGGTGATATACTTGAAGACTTAGGATATGACAAAAGAACAGTAGAGCTAACAAGAATTGCAGGATATATGCATGATATAGGAAACTCAGTAAATAGAGTAGACCATGCGCATTCAGGGGCGATATTAAGTTATAATATATTAAAAGACATGGGAATGAATGTCGAAGAAAGAACAGAGATAATGATGGCAATTGGAAATCATGATGAAAATACTGGAACGGCAATAAGTGATATATCAGCAGCATTAATACTTGCGGACAAGTCTGATGTTGCAAGGTCAAGAGTATCAAAAACAAATATTGCTACATTTGATATACATGACAAAGTAAATTATGCAGTAACAAATGCCAATTTACACTTAGATAAAGAAACAAAAGTAATTACATTAAAACTTGACATAGACACAAAAATATGCCCAGTGCTTGACTATTTCAAAATTTTCATGGATAGAACCATAATGAGCAAATATGCAGCCAAATACTTAAAAATATGGTATGAGCTAATAATAAACAATACCAAGTTATTATAAAAGGAGGACAAAAAATTGAAAGGAAACAAATTAAACTTAATCACAAAAATTTTGGCAATATTAACTATATGCCTAATATCATTTGTAGGAATATATGTTAAAAGTACAAACACAATGCAAAATAAAGTAAAGGACTATGAATTTAGCAAAGACTTAGATGGATACAGAGAAATAATATTCAAAGTAAGTGATGCTACAGAAGTCCTAAATTCTGAGGGGAAAGTCATAGGAAATACAGATGAATACACAGACAGCACAATAGAAAAAAATTCGTATCAAAAATCAGAAAACAAAATAAATGTAGAATCTGATTTAACAAGTGAAAACTATCAAAAAGCAAAGAAAGTAATAGAAACAAGATTAAAAAGCTTAGGAATAGAAGATTATGAACTAGCTCTAAATTTAGAAGATGGAACAATGCATCTAAAAATACCAGAAGATAGCAACACAAACCATACAGTTAGCAATATTTTGCAAGTTGCTAAATTCGAAATTAGAGATTCAAATGATGCATCAAATGTTTTAATAACAAATGATGACATAAAGAAAATATCTACAGTATATAATACAACATCATCAGGAACAACTGTATATTTGCAAATTGAATTTAATAAAGATGGAAAAAATATTTTAAAACAAATAAGTAATGGTGAGTATAAAACAAATACTGAAAATAGCAACAATTCTACAGAAAATGAAAATAGTACAAGTGATGGAGAAAATACATCAGAAGAGAATACAAATACAAGCAGTGAAACAGAAAATAATGATGAAAATAGTTCAAGTGAAGAAAACACAACTAGTCAAAAGAAGATAACATTAGCAATAGACAATAATGAAATGATTACAACAAGTTTTGATGACCCAATTGAAGATGGAATAATAGATTTATCAATGAATAAAGCAACAACTGATAATTCTTCAATTACAGAAACATTACAATCAGCATCAACAATTGCAGCAGTTGTAAATTCTGGAAAGATGCCACTTACATATAAAATTACAGAAAATAGTTACATAAAAACAGATATTTCAAAAGAAAATTTGCAAAAAGCCATGTATGTAATAGCAGTAATTGTAGCAATTGCACTAATATATTTAATATTTAAGAAAAAACTTTCAGGATTAATGGCAGCTATTTCGTATGTTGGATTTGTAGCTATAGAACTATTAGTTATAAGATATACAAATGTAATGATATCATTAGAAAGTATAGTTGCAGGATGTGTAATTTTAGCTATAAATTACATGATAACATATACATTATTAAAAATAAATGAAACAGATGTAGAATTAAAAAATAAAGCATATAAAGACGCTTTTAAATCAATAATAATGAAAACTATTCCAATTTTTATAATTTCAATAGTATTTGTATTTATTAGATGGACAAAAATATCTACATTTGGAATGACTATGTTCTGGGGCCTATTTTTAAGTATAATTTATAATTATGTAGTAACGAAAAACATGCTAGAAAAATAATAGAAAGGACGAAAAATAAATGAATAAAAGTACAAATAAAATAATAATTTTCATTATTGTAGCATTTATAATTGTAATTGGTGGAATTGTATGCAAGGCGAAAGGTTTTAATATTGAGCTTGAATATTCACCAAGAAATCAAATTATAATATCAAATAATGCTGGGCTAGATTTAGATAAAATAGATGAAATTTCAAAATCTATTTTAACTGATAGAAAAGTAAAAGTACAAAATGTAGAAAGATTTGGAAATGCAATCCAAATTTCAGCAGGGTCAATAAATGAAGATGAAAAGAAAAATTTAATAAATAAAATAAATGAAGAATGTAATACAGATGTTTCGATAGATGATACTCAAATACAAAATATACCTGGCACAAGGATAAGGGATATTTTAAAGCCTTACATATTACCTGGAATAATTACATTTGCAGCAGTATTGTTATATTTTATAATAGTATATCATAAAATAGGTTTAAGCAAAGTTTTATTAAAAGGCATTGGCGTGCCAATAGTTGCAGAATTA
Organism: uncultured Clostridia bacterium; assembly: GCA_934148985.1. Taxonomy (GTDB): domain Bacteria; phylum Bacillota; class Clostridia; order TANB77; family CAG-508; genus CAG-269. The sequence continues at coordinate 29,797 of CAKPDO010000007.1, read as the reverse complement.
TTGTATTATGCGATTATTGCAATTACAAGGATAGAATTTGGAAGAATACAAAATAGTATTGCAATTGGAATATATGTAGCTATAATTGGAGCTTTAACAGTAATATTCCAAAATGAAAAAGAAAAATTAACAAAAAATAATAGCAAAAAAGGAGAAGATTAAGATGAGTGAAGGACAAGAAGTTATATTGACACAAGAGGGTCTTGATAAATTAGAGGAAGAATTAAATTATTTAAAAACAGAAAAAAGAACAGAAATTGCAGAAAGAATAAAAGTAGCTAGAGGATTTGGAGATTTATCTGAAAACTCTGAATATGATGAAGCAAAAAATGCTCAATCTGAAAATGAGCAACAAATTGCAGAATTAGAAATAAAGATAAGAAATGCTAAAGTTATTGATAGCAGCGAAATTGACACAAAAACAGTTCAAATAGGAAATACAGTAAAACTATATGATGAAGAATTTGAAGAAGAAGTTGTATATACTATAGTAGGTTCAACAGAAGTTAATTTAGAAGATAATAAAATTTCAAATGAATCACCAATAGGAAAAGCTTTACTTGGAAGAAAGAAAGGCGAAATTGTTGATGTTGAAGCTCCTGACGGAATTATAAAATTCAAAATTTTAGCTATAAAAAAATAATATAAAAATAAAACTTGCATATATTTTATTTAGGTGAAATATATGCAAGTTTTTTTGATTGAAGAAAATACTAAAAAAAATTTTTTTAAAAGTATTTTTAAGAAAATAGAGGCAAAAAATGATAAAATTTTAATTAATTGTAAATTAAATAAGTTAAAATTAAGAAAAAAAGTTAAAATAATAGAAAAAATAAAGTACATATTAGACTTTAATAATGTAAAAAATATCATAATTTCTGAAAATTTAAAAAAAGATAGAGATTTTAAAAATCTTTTGTATAGTAATAATTTTAATATAATAGATGGAAGAAAATTGTGGCAAAAAATGTCATGTGAAATGGTAGAAGATGTATGTCTAAAAAATCAAATAAAAATGCAAGAAAGTTGTATTGGAATTGCTGTAAATAATGCAAATAACTACTGTATTAATAGTATAATAAATCTTTCAAAAAAATTTAAAACACTGAATATTGTCACAAATAATATAAATTCTTTTAAAGTTTTAAAAGAAAAGCTTTGGGAGGAAAACGGTATTATTATAATTTTAACAAATAATAGAAAAAAGGCACTTGCGAAAGCAAATATCATTTTAAATTTCGATTTCCCAAGTGATGTAATAAATGAGTATATAATATTTGATGAAAGTATTATAATTAATTTAGAAGAATGTATAAAAATAAAAAAGAAAAGATTTTGTGGAAAAGTAATAAATGATTATAATATAGAAGCTAGCGAAAATACTGAGATATCGGAGTTTTTAAGCAAAAATGAATATAAAAAATTTAGTAAAAAAGATTTGGCTGAAGTATATATAATTAATAATCCAACTGAAATACAAAATGTAAAAATCTCTTTATAAAAAGTATAAATTTCCTTAAAAGGTAAATAATATGATTAATTAAATTTTAAGGAGGATTATATGGGAGTGCATTTTAGAGAAAATGAAGAAAAAATAACAACTGGAATGATTATAGGAGGAATAGTTGTAATTGCAATACTTGTTGCTTCACTTGTTGCATATTTGATTAATGCAAATAATTTAAGCTTGCAAAGAGAAATGGCATCAAGGAAAGAAACTAAAACAAGTGAAATAGGTAGTGATGATGCTACAAATGGTGATGAAGAGTTTAAAACTGTAAGTACAGATGTTGGAAAAACTGTAAATGAGGCAAAAAATGAGCTAAAAGAAAATGAGAATGCATCAAATAATGCAAGCAAGGAAAATTTGGCAGCAGGTTCGAATTCTACTTCATCTTCAGCAAGCCAAAATACATCTAAAAATTCAGACAAAAAGGCGGAAGATACTTCAAAGACAGAAAATACAGCTAAAAGTGAGAACGATAAAAGCGAAAACGAGAAATCTTCTAGCGAGAAAAATCCAGATAAATCTGCAAGTGGTAATACAGATGTGAAATTTTCAGCTCCTCTAAAAGGTGAAATTTTAAGAGAGTTTGCTAAAGATTCACTAGTTTATTCAAACACTTTGGAAGAATGGATAACACATATGGGTGTTGATATAAAAGCCGATAAAACATCTGTAGTTAAAGCTTGTCAAAAGGGAAAAATTGAATCAATCAAAAATGACCCTAGATATGGTTTAACTGTGATTGTTAGCCATGATAATGGATATCAAACTGTATATGCAAATCTTTTGACAGCTGAATTTGTTGTTGAAGGTGAAGAAATTGAAGAAGGACAAACTATTGGTACAGTTGGAAATAGCAGCTCTTTTGAAATTTTAGATGATTATCATTTGCATTTTGAATTGATTAAGGATGGTGAAAATTTGAATCCTTGCAATTTTATGGAATTTTAGACGGGACCATTTGGGGATGGTTCCTTTTTGTTCTTTGGGGACCGGGTCTTTTGGGTGCAAAAAATTCAATATTCCCAATTGGCAAATAACGAAAAATATGATATAATGTCCTTAAAAAAACTCCGTCCCAAAATAGATATCACACCAAAATTCTACATCCAAAAATGGACACGGTTGGAAATTCACCGCCATCAAATGCACAAAAGGAGAAGAAAGATGAAGAAAGTGAACTACTACCAAACATATGAAGATGACTTTGTACAAAGTCAAGAACAAGATTATAAATTACCAAAAGACTATAAATGGATACATGAAAATTTAGTATACAGAATATGTTCAAAAATACTATATAAAATAGCATATATACTAAGTTTGATATACTGTAGGCTATTTTTACATATAAAAATAAAAAATGCAGAAATACTAAAAAAATATAAAGATGAAGGATATTTTTTGTATGGAAATCATACACAGCCAGTAGGAGATGTGTTTACTCCAGCACATATTTGTAAGGAAAAGAGAATATATGTAATAGCCAATAGCAGTAACTTAAAAGTAAAAATAATAGGTGGACTATTGCCAATACTTGGAATTTTGCCGATTCCTAGTTCGGCTGGTCAAATGAAAGAGTTTATGAAAGCTGTAAAACAAAGGGCTGAAGAAAAAAATTGTGTTGTCGTATATCCAGAAGCACATGTGTGGCCATATTATACGAAAATTAGGCCGTTTTCAGCGGTATCATTTAAATTCCCGGTGGAAATGAAGTTAAAAACATTTGCAGCAACTACTACATATCAAAGAAGAAAATGGGGGAAAAAACCTAAAATTACTGTGTATGTGGATGGCCCATTTGAAATAGATGAGAATTTAAGCAAAAAAGAAAATCAAGAAAAATTGGCAAAAGAAATATATGAATGTATGGAAAAAAGAAGCAAAGAAAGTACATATGAATATATAGAATATAGGAGAAAATAGATTATGAATGTTTTATATTGTGGTGATAAAAATATTGAAGAAGGACTAATTATTTCGGTATTGTCGCTACTTAAAAATGTAAATACAAATTTAAGTATTTATGTTTTAACAATAAATAGTAAAAATTGGAATATTGAGGGTGTAACAGATAATTGCATAAAAGTTTTAGATGAAAAAATTAAATTAATTAATGATAAAAATTTAATAAAAAAATTTGATATTACAGAACTTTTTGAAAAAGAAGTGCCATTTAAGAATATGAAAACTCGTTTTACACCATGCTGTATGCTTAGATTATTTGCAGATGAGATTGATTGTCTTCCAGATAGAATTTTATATTTAGATAATGATGTAATTTGCCGAAAAAATTGCCTAGATTTTTATAATCAGGATATGGAAGACTATGAAATTGCACGGTTCTTTAGATTATTATGGGAAATGGTTTTTTAAGAATAAAAAAATTAAGTTTAATTACATAAATTCTGGTGTGTTATTATTAAATTTGAAAAAAATAAGGGAAACAAATTTATTTAAAAATGCAAGAAAAATGTGCCAAAATGATAAAATGTTTATGCCTGATCAATCATCTTTAAATAAGCTTGCAAGTGGTAAAAAAATTCAGAAAAGAAAATATAATGAACAGAGAAAACTAAAAAAAGATACTGTTTTTCAACATTTTACTACAAGTTTTAGGTTATTTCCTATATTTCATAAAGTAACAATAAAACCATGGAACATAGAAGATGTGCATAATAGGTTGAAAATTTTTGAATATGATGATATACTTGAGCGGATACCAAAAAATAAAAGAAGAGGTAAAAAAAGGAGAATAATAAATGAAAGAAAAAAAACAAATACCAATATTTTTTACAATCGATGATCAATATGCACCATATTTATGTTGTGCAATTACATCTATAATTAAAAATAGTTCAAGAGAAAATGAGTATAAAATTTACATTTTACATGATGGCTTAAATAATAGAAATATAGAAAAATTGTCAAAATTAAAATGTGATGGTTTTGATATTATTTTTAAAGAAATGAAAGATGGAATTGAGCAAATTACAGATAGAGTAGAAAATAGATTAAGATGTGATTATTTTACTCTTACAATTTATTTTAGACTTTTTATTGCTGATATGTTTCCAGAATATGATAAAGGAATATACATAGATAGTGATGTGGTTGTTCCTGGAGATATTTCAGAACTATATAATCATGAATTAGGCGATAATTTTATTGGCGCATCAACAGATAATTCAATACAAGGCATACCAGAACTTACTAAATATGTTGAAGAAGCTGTAGGAGTAAAAAGATTAGAATATATTAATTCAGGGGTTTTGGTAATGAACCTAAAGAAAATGAGAGAAGAAAACTTTAGCAAAAAGTTTTTGAATCTTTTAAATACATATCATTTTGATTCTATTGCACCAGACCAAGATTATTTAAATGCTATGTGCAATGGCAAAATATTGTATTTAAATGAAGAATGGGATGCAATGCCAGCAGAAGGGAAAGATGAATTAAAAAATCCTAAACTTATTCATTATAATTTGTTCCAAAAGCCTTGGTGCTATGATAATATTCAGTATGAAAAAGTTTTCTGGGAATATGCTAAAATGACTGATTATTATGATGATATTGTTAATTTTAAAAAGAATTATAGTGATGAAAAAAAGAAATCTGATAAAGAATGCTTAGGAACTTTGGTAAGCAAAGGAAATAGCATTCCTGATAATGAGGTTACTTTTAGAAAAATGTTTGAAAAGGGAGAGAGCATTAGAGTATAGTATATATTAGAGAATAGCCGTAAATAATTTATGGCTATTTTTTAATGTTAAATTTACATAAAGTGTTGAAAAATATCAGAAAAATGATATAATATATATCGATACTTTACAAAATACACTTTATAAAAGGAGGACCATTATATGTTGGACTACTACACAAATCAGATTTTATTAGCTTTACTGTTACTCGTTGTTATGACAGTAATAACACTGTCAAATAGTAATTTTAACCGCCAAACACGGTGTGGTTTTATAGTAACATATATGTTTATTATAGTAGGAGCACTATGTGAATATGCGGGAAATATGTGTGGAGGTAAATGGTTAATTGGTAATGAAGCTGTGGATATTGCATTACATACCACATTTAAAGTAATTGAATTAACTATTGTACCAGTGATACCACTTGTTTTTTCGAGAATGGTATTCGAAAGCGAAATAAAAAAGAACGTTTTTGGGGCTGTCGAAAAGTTAATTGTTGCAGTGTATATCGGTTTTGAGGTGTTTTCATTAGGAAAAGGGGGCTTGATTTTTTCAATAGATGAAGCAAATGTTTTCCACCGTGAAAAGTTTTATAATGTATATCCTACGGTATTTATTTTAACAAGTATATATATGTTTACAAATGCTGTAAGATTTTGCAGAGCTTTTCAAAGCAAGAAAATATTGGAACTTACAACAATAGTTACTTTTATAGCGATTGGTGTAACTATGCAGTTTGCAAATCCAATGGTTATGTCGCGTTGGTTAACAGTTGCAATATCAACGGCATTATTTTTCATATATTACAATGAAGTTGTTCAATATGCAGATGGGTTAACGAAACTATTGAATCAAAAAAGTTATTACAATTACCTTGATTCAAATAGTGAAGAAACGGTTGCAATATTGACTTTTGATGTCGATGATTTCGAGCCAATCAACGAAACAGAAGGTCACTACTTTGGAGATGTAATTTTAACAAAGGTAGCAATGGCAATAAAAAAGAACTATGGTAGATATGGAAAGTGCTACCGAATTGGTGGTGATAAATTTGCGGTAATTTTAGAAAAGAAAATCGCAAATGTTGATACTTTAAATGTAAGATTCGAGGAAAAAATTCGGGAACAAAAAGATATAGATAAAAAGTTTCCAGATATCTCTTATGGAATTGCATGTTATAACCCGGATAACAAAGACACATATAATTTGCACGATGTGGCAAGGGAATCAAATGCAAACATGTACAAAAACAAAAAAATGAAAAAAGGAGTATAAAGTGTAACATCGGGGGAATATTCCCCCGGTTTTAATTTACCTTAAAAGTTCCATCCAACTTCCAACAACAAACTTTTCCATAGTAAAAATACCAATTTTATCAACACTACTTCCAGCAAGCAAATTACTTTCAGAGATAACATCTCCATTTAAAGAAAAGCTAATTTTTCCAATAACATCATCTTTAGAAATAGGAGCAGAAATCTCTTCTGGAATTGAAATAGTTTGTTCAATATTAATATCATTACCCTTAGAAACAATTGCACCACAGTCATTTTCAGAGATTATATCAACACTTGAAGAAATTCCTTTATTTACTTTTTCAGATTTTATAACTTCATTCTTTGTCGCAAGCTTTTTATATTCGAAATTTGCAAAACCATAATCAAGAAGACTTGAACAGACATTAAATCTAATTTTAGAAGAAGGGGCTTTCATTACAACAGCAATTAAATTAATATCATTTCTAGTTGCAGAAGCGGAAAGATTATATAATGCAAGAGAAGTAGAACCTGTCTTTAAACCTGTACAACCACTATAATTTCTAACGAGTTTATTTGTGTTAACGAGACTTGATTTTCCATCTCTAAGTGTATCCATATAAATTGTGGTATAATTTATAATTTCAGGATAATCATTAAGTAGAGCCCTAGAAAGCAAAGCAATGTCATAACTGGAAGAATAATGTTCATCTTCGTCAATTCCGTGACAATTTTTATAAGAAGTGTCATTCATACCGAGAGATTTTGCTTTTTCATTCATCATATTTACAAAATTTTCCTCAGTACCACCCAAGTATTCAGCCATTGCTGTTACACAGTCATTAGCAGAAACTATACAAATCGCTTTCAACATTTCATCTACAGTCAATTCTTCGGCGGTTGAGAGCCAAATTTGTGAACCACCCATAGATTCAGCATTTTTAGAACACGGAATTTTTGTGTCATAGTTTATTTTACTATTATGCAAAGCTTCCATTATCAAGTAAATGCTCATAAGTTTGGTTACACTTGCGGGCTTTAATTTTTCATGAGCATTATAAGAATACAAAATTTGACCACTTGTCTGTTCAATTAAAATACATGAACCACAGTCGAGATTTAAAGGATTTTGCGCATCGTCTAAATCTTTTGAGGAAAGATTGTTAGAAACTTCTGTAGAAAGAGTTGATGGAGAACTCCATATATAGCTTTCTGAAAATGCGTAGGAATAGTTATAAGTAAAGCAAAATAAAACTAATAAATTCAAAATACAAATAGAAAATTTTTTCATAATCAAAATTATCCTTTCAATATAAACAAATAATGTTATTTAAATTTATGTCTATATTGATTTAAATATGCAAAATTATGAAAGCTTTAAAATTTTAATATAAACATAATTTTCATCACAACTCGAATTGATTTTTATTGTGCTACCTGTATTATTAACAAATTTAAAATCATATGAGCCATAGGCTACAGCAGCATCTTTTCCTTTAGAAACATATGGCACAGAGTTACTATGTTCATGTCTTTCTGTTACTTTTAAATCATTAATTTTTAAAACAGCATTATACAAAGTGGAACTTATTTGGCAGTTTCCGACCGACCTAATGCTTCAATTTTTTTTCCATCGACAAATACATCGGCTTTTTTGTAACCTTTACTTGATGAAGCTTTTCCAACTGTATCGCAAAAAGAAAATGTTTGCCCATTTTCTACAGTTGTGTCATTTAAACTTGAACATGTTAGAGAGATATTAGTTTGCCTATTTGAATCTTTTGTATAGATTTTTGTTGTAAAACTTGCTATTTCTGTTTCAACTGTGGGAGAAGACGATTGAGTATTTTCTGTATTTTCTTGTGTCTGATTTTCTGATGTATTCGAACTTGAATTGATAGTATTTTCCTGTGAATCTGTATTCGAAGTCTCGTTAATTGTAGAAACTTTTGTTGCATTATATGGTGGAAGCTTTTGAGATGAATTGTTAGATGATGTGCTATTTTTGTTATAGAGATAAATTCCGATACCACCAACTATTAATGCAATTATAATTATAAAAACATATATTTTTTTCAATTTTTGTACCTCCGATATTTTTTAGTATGTGTTAAAATTTATGAAATATTACATTTATATTACATTTTTAAAAAAATATTGAAAAATGGAAAGATATAGTATAAAATAAAGAAAAAAACCAAGGAGGAAACAAAATGAAAAAAGAAGAAAAATTATCATTAACATATGTGCTTGGAATGCCAATTGTATTTATAATTGCCAATTTTATAGCAAGAGTCCATTTTAGTGTTGTAGGTTCACCTTTATATTTTAGCGTATTATTATATCCTTTGACATACTTATTTTCAGGAATGGTAATAAAAAAGACAAATTATAAAAATGGTTTATTAATGATGGCAATAACATTAATGCTTTCAGCTTTAACATTTGTTGTTGAATGGGCATTATTAGATACAATGGATTATTTGGTAATGATTTATGCTTTTCTATCTTTCTTAATCTGTCAGTTGATATTAATATATACATACGACTTTTTAAGAAAAATTAAAAAAGATACATATGGATGGGTATTCATATTAGTTGCAATAGTTAGTGCCATAGATAGTACTTTTTTCGGAGCAATGATAGAGGGACAATTGATTAGTTTGTCTGTTCTAGTTAGAATTATTTATGCAGTTGCTATTCCAGTATTTTTAGCAAGAAGTACAGCAAAAAAATAAGAGATTTTATTGTATATAAATGGAGGGAGAGAATTTTAGGTTCTTTCCTTTTTTGAATTTAAAAAGCAAAAATAAATTGGAAAGTGTATTGATATTTTATGCTTTTTTTAGTAAAATATAAAAAGTAAAAAGAGAAAGGCAGGAGGTATAATGGGAAAAAGAGTGCCATACGGTCGAGTGGACCTAAAATCAATAAGAGAAGATGGATTATTATATATAGATAAAACGATGTATTTAGAAAAATTGGAACAAAATAATGTATTAATATATACAAGACCAAGAAGATTTGGAAAATCAATGCTAACTAGTATGCTTGCATATTATTACAGTATAAATGAAGCAAAAAATTTTGAAAAAATATTTAAAGGATTATATGTATATGACCATCCAACTCCATATAAAAATAAATATTATGTGCTTCAATTTAATTTTTCTGGTATACAAACAGGTTTTGATAAAACATTAGAACAAATAGCAGAACAATTTAAAATACTAATCATTTCAGGAATAAAAAACTGTATAAATGAGTATGATTTAGGCATAACATTAAGCGAAGAAGGAACGTCAGCAGATGTATTTAGAAAGTTTTTAGTAGATTTTAAGGAATTAAAAAAAGAAAATAAAATATATATAATGATAGACGAATATGACCATTTTACAAATGGAATGTTACAAGGAGATGCAAAAAGATTTTTATCTATACTAGGAGGGAGTGGATTTGTAAGGGCATTTTACGAAGTTATAAAGGAAAACTTTGAATCGCTAAATGCTCCAATAGGAAGGTTTTTTGCAACAGGTGTGGCACCGGTCACATTAGACAGTTTGACATCAGGTTTTAACATAGCAACGAAAATAACAAATAATCCGCTATTCACTGCAATGTGTGGACTTACAGAAGATGAGGTAAAATATGCAATAAAAGAATCAGGTGTACAAAATCCAGAAGAAGTATTTAGTAAAATGCAAGAAAATTATGATGGCTATGTATTTAATAAACTCGACCAAACTCACCTATTTAATACGACACTAGTAATGTATTATCTAAATTCTTTACAAATGATAGGTGTTCCGCCAGACAATTTAGTAGATAGTAATTTGGCAGCAACAGGAAGCAAAATCGAAAATATAGCAGGATTGATAAATAAAGATGATAATTATAAAATCTTAGATAAACTTTTAATGGATGGAGAAATTGAGGGAAACATTGTAGATAGTTTCGAAATCGAAAATCATTTTGACCAAAACGATTTCTTGTCAATGCTATTTTACAATGGCTATATTACAATAAAAAGTGTAGGAGTTAGAAATAGGCTAAAAATTCCTAATTATGTGACTCAAATATTATATGCTTCATATTTTTTAAAGTTAGTAGATAGACATGACAAGTATAGAATTGATACAACGGAAATAGAAGAAGGAATGCAAGAACTTGCTGAAGACGGAAAGATAGATAAAATCACAAGTAAGGTTCAAGAATTTCTATTTCATTGTAGTGTAAGAGATAAAGAAAATTTTAATGAGATGAATTTAAAACATGTATTTAGTATGATGTTAGCATTTACGACTCAGTATGTAGTTTATGCTGAATATCCAGCGGGCCAAGGTTTTGTTGATATGTATATAGCAAAAGCCGCTAATAGCTTGGCTACTTTTGAGGCTGTCGTTGAGCTTAAGTATTTGAATAAAGAAAAGGCTAGAAAGTTTAATTTTAAAAAGTCTGTAAAAGAAGCTAGAGAGCAGCTAGAAAGGTATTTAGAAGATAAGAGAATGAAAGATAAAGAAAATTTGAAAAAGTTTGTTATAGTGTTTGAGGGATTTGATAAATATTATATTGAAGAATTATAAATATCGAGAAAATAGCAAAAAACATTGCTATTTTTTCTTTTTTCTAGTAAAATGTAAAAGAAAAAAATCGAAGGAAGTGAAAAAAGTGCAAGACATATTAACACTAGGAATAGAATCAAGCTGTGATGAAACATCAGTATCAGTAGTAAAAAATGGAAGAAAAATATTGTCAAATATAATAGATACACAAATACCAATACATGAAAAATATGGAGGAGTAGTGCCAGAAATAGCTTCAAGAAATCATATAGAAGCAATTTCAAGAGTAACAAAAAAAGCCTTGCAAGAAGCGAATGTAGGTTTTAAAGACATAGATGCAATAACACCAACATATGGACCTGGACTAGTTGGAGCACTATTAGTTGGGGTATCATACGCAAAAGCTTTATCATATGCAATAAACAAGCCATTAGTTGGAGTAAACCATATACAAGGACATATTGCAGCAAACTATTTAACGTATCAAGAACTAGAACCACCATTTTTATGTATGCTAATATCAGGGGGAAACACGCAAATAGTCTATGTAAAAGATTACACAGAATTTGAAGTATTAGGAAAAACAAGAGACGATGCTATAGGTGAAGCTTTTGATAAAGTGGCAAGAGTTGTGGGATTAGAATATCCAGGAGGACCAAAAGTAGACAAGCTAGCAAAAGAAGGAACTCCTAATATAAAACTTCCAAAAACGCATTTCGAAAATTCATTAGACTTCAGTTTCAGTGGAATAAAAACGGCAGTGATAAACATAAACCACAACACAAAAGACATAAACAAAGCAGATTTATGCGCAAGCTTTGAAAAAACTGTAACAGAAGTATTAATTGAAAATATTGAAAAAGCTGTAAAACAAACGGGTATGAAAAAATTAGCAATAGCAGGGGGAGTATCGGCAAATTCTTATATAAGAAATGAAATTTTAAAATTACAAACTGAAGAATTTAAAATATATATGCCAGACTTAAAATTATGCACAGACAATGCAGCAATGATTGCAGCAGCAGGATATTATAATTTTATAAATGGAAAAAGAGATGGATTGGATTTAAATGCTGTACCTAATTTGAAATTATAGAAATGTACCAAAAGTACCAAAAGGACACGGTCCCAAAAGAACAATGTTCACAAAAGAACCGGTCCAAAACGTACAATGTGACAAAAGGAGGAAAAACATGGCAATATACACAATAGGAGATTTACATTTATCATTTCAAAATCCAAAGCCGATGAATATATTTGGAGAAAACTGGAACAATCACGAAGAAAAAATAAAAAAAGATTGGATTTCTAAAGTAAAACCAGAAGATACAGTAATTCATCCAGGAGATTTTTCGTGGGCAATGTATTTAAAATATACGTTAAAGGACTTTGAATACTTAAATAGTTTACCTGGAAAGAAAATTATGCTAAAGGGAAATCATGAATATTGGTGGACTACAGTTACTAATATGAAGAAATTTTTGAATGAAAACAATTTTCAAAATATAGATTTTTTGCAAAATAATAGTATAGAAGTCGAAGATAAAATTATTTGTGGTACAAGAGGTTGGAGCTTAACAAACGAGTCAGAAGAAGAAAAAAGACTAATTAATAGGGAAGCTTTGAGATTGGAAATTTCTATAAAAAGTGCGTTAGACAAAAATGTTGAAAATAATAAGGAAATTATTGTGTTTATGCACTATCCACCTATTGTAAAACAAAATATAGATAATGAGTTTATGAGAATACTTAGAAAGTATGATATAAAAAGATGTTATTATGCACATTTACATGGAAAATCAATACAAGATGCAATCGAGGGAAATGTTCGTGGAATTGAATTTAAACTTGTAAGTGCAGATGCATTAGATTTTAAATTGTTGAAAATTTAGGGAGAAAAAATGGTAGATTTACAAAAGTCAGTACAATATGTAAAAAATGTTGGACCATCAAGAGTAAAATTGTTGAATAAATTAAATATAAAAACTTTGCAGGACTTAATTTCGTATTTTCCAAGGAATTATGAAGATAGAGGAATAGCAAAAAAACTATCCGATTGTAAAGATGGCGAAGAAGCTCTAATAAAGGCAGTTGCGATAACAAAAGTATCAGAAACATTTGCAGGTAAGCTAAAAATATATAAACTTGTTGTGAGAGATGGAGAAAATCCTTGCACGATTGTATGGTATAATCAAAGTTATATTAAAAATATATTTAAAATAGGAAATACATATAATTTTTATGGAAAAGTTGATATAAAATTGGGCAGATATGAAATGAAATCTCCAATTTTTGATGAATCAGGAGTAAATAAAAATACAGGAAAAATAATACCGATATATCCTTTGACTTTTGGTATAAGCCAAAATACTATAAGGAAGATTATTGAAAATGGTGTAGACGAAGTATATGGAAATTTGGAAGAAACTTTACCTGATTATATTTTAAAAAAATATAATTTGATGGATATAAATAGCTCTATAAGAAAAATACATTTTCCAGATAATAAAAATGAATTTATTAGAGCAAGATATAGACTCGTATTTGAAGAATTGCTTAGCTTTCAACTGGCACTTTTACATATTAAAGAAAGTATAAAAACAGATGAAATGGGAATTCAATTTGATAAAGATGTAAAAATGGAGGATGTAATAAGTACATTGCCATTTAATCTTACAAATGCACAAAAGCATGTATTACAAGAAATAAATGAAGATATGGAAAGTAGTAAGCCTATGAATAGATTACTTCAAGGTGATGTCGGTTCTGGAAAAACAATTGTAAGCATTATTGCAGCATATAAGGCGGTAAAATCGGGATATCAGGCAGCTATACTTGCTCCAACAGCTATTTTAGCTATGCAACATATGGAAAATTTTCAAAAAACTTTAAATAATTTTGGAATTAGATGTGAACTTTTGGTTTCAAGTATTACTAAAAAAAATAAGCAAATTATAAAGGAAAAACTTTTAAATGGTGAAATTGATATTTTAATAGGTACACATGCAATGCTTGAAGAAGATGTATGTTTTAAAAATTTAGGCCTTGTTGTAACTGATGAGCAGCACCGTTTTGGAGTAAAACAGAGAGCAAAGATAGTTTCTAAAGGAAGTAATCCAGATGTTATAGTAATGTCGGCAACGCCAATCCCAAGAACACTTGCGTTAATTTTATATGGGGACCTAGATATTTCTGTAATAAATGAATTGCCACCAAATAGAAAGAAAATTGATACATTTGCGGTAGGAAAAAGTTTTGAAGAAAGAGTGAATGGTTTTATTGAAAAACAATTGGATGAAGGAAGACAATGCTATATTGTTTGTCCACTTGTTGAAGAGAATGAAGAAATGGATTTGAAGTCTGTAACAGAGCTTGCTGAAAAATTACAAAAAGAAACATTTTCTAAATATAGAGTAGAATTTTTGCATGGAAAAATGAAGCCTAAAGAAAAAGATGATATTATGTTAAGATTTAAAAAAGGCGAAATTGATATTTTAATTTCTACAACTGTTATAGAAGTTGGAGTTGATGTGCCAAATGCAAATATTATGGTAATTGAAAACAGCGAAAGGTTTGGATTAGCTCAACTTCATCAGTTAAGAGGAAGAGTAGGCCGTGGAGAATATAAATCTTATTGCATTTTAAAATTTGAGGGCAAGGGAAAGGTTGTTCAAGAAAGAATGAAAATTATGTGCCAAACCAATGATGGTTTTGTTATTTCTGAAAAAGACCTAGAACTTCGTGGTTCAGGAGATTTTTTTGGTACAGCTCAGCATGGCATTCCTGAAATGAAGATTGCTAATCTTTTTGAGGATATTGATGTATTGAAAACAGTTCAAGATTTAAGTAAAAAAATTATGGATGATGATTCTAGTCTTGAAAAAAATGAGAATGAGAGATTAAAACATTTGATTGAAAATAGAATAGATGGAAGAATTGAAATATAATTGGTATGTATAAAAATGTTTTATGAAAGTAGAAATGTGAATTTTATGTAAATTGTATTACATTTTTTGTAAAAAGAATTGTAAAAATCTGGAATATGTGGTATAATATGAAAGTCGCAAGAAGTTAATTAGCAACAGCAGAAAAGGAGAAAAATGATATGAACGAAAAAGAAGAAAAAATGTTGGCAAGTGTTATGACAAAGGTGCTTAATTTTGAAATAAGCACTTATCATACTGTATTTTTAACAGAGCTGGCAATGAGACGGTATAAGGTAGCCAACAAAAAGAAAAAGGAGAAACTGGAGGAGTCCACAACTAAAACGATGAAAAAGATGCCAGATCTTTGCAAAAAAACTGAAGGTTTGAAGGACAAGAAGAATGTCGTTGAAACCTCAGCCGAAAGATCTCTGGAAGCGTTAGAGTCAGAATTGGAAGGCTCAAAAAAAATCTCCGATAAACTTCTTAGAGGAAATATCGTAGAAAACATATTAAATTATTTATTAGAAGATTAAAATTTTTAATACGTTTTCAGAAAAGCAGGTGCCAAATTTTGGCACTTGCTTTTTTAAAACTTTTTATATTATTTTATAAATCTACAAAAAAAATCAAAAAAAACTTTACAATATAAAATTTAAGTTGTATATTATAAAAAAATGTCCCAAAAAGAACCGGTCCCAATGGGAAATGGAACAAAAGGAACCGGTCCCAAACGAACAAAGGAGGATAAAAATGATACTAAAAATAATATCTTTAACAATAATTTTAATAGGAGTAATCTTTATATATGATGCAAGAATGATAACTACAAATTGGCTTAATTTAGGAGAACAAAATAATGTAATATCAGGAGTAAAAATATTAGGATTCATACTTGCAATAATAGGAGGAATTATACTATTGTAGAACAGGATAGAATTATAAAAAAAGTATTGATAAAAAATTTTTTTTTGTATATAATACGGAATGAAAAAAGAATAATTAAATGGAGGAAACCAATGAAAAATAAAAACGAATTAGATTACAAACAATTAAAAATGACATGTGACCCAAATTTATTTAAATTTGAAACAACTGATAACTTAGCACCTATAATATCTGGAATAGGGCAAGATAGAGGAATAAAAGCATTAGAATTTGGAATAAATGTGGACATAAAAGGATACAACTTATATATCGAAGGACCAAGTGGTGTAGGAAAAACAATGTACACAAAAAATTATTTGAGAAAAGTAGCATTAAAGAAAAAAGTGCCACAAGATTGGTGTTATATATATAATTTTAGTAATCCAAATGAACCAATTGCAGTATCACTTCAAGCTGGACATGGTAAAGAATTTAAAGAGGACATGGAAAGCTTCATAAAAGAAATAAAAAAGGATATAAAAAATACATTTAACAATGATGATTTTGAAAAGGAAAAGGCATTAATAAAGCAAGAGTATGAAGATAAAAGAGAAAAATTGATGGAAAAATTAGAAAATGATGCCTTAGAGCATAGTTTTCAGGTAAAATCAGCTCAAAATGGAATTTATATGATGCCAGTCCTTGATGGAAAAGCATTAAAAGAGGAAGAATTCGACAAATTAGATAATGAAATTAAAAGTCAGTATGAAGAAAAATCTACAGTTGTACAAGAGATGATAATGGATGTAATTGGTAGAATAAAGCAAATAGAAAGAGCATCTGACAAGAAAATAGATGAGTGGCAATCAAATGTAGCTTTACTTACTGTAAATGTCCATATAAACATGCTAAAAGCAAAATACAAGAGAAATAAAAAAATAAATCAATTTTTAACAAATGTAAAAAAAGATGTTTTAAAAAATGTTCCTGTATTTTTAGCAGAAGATACAAACGAGAAAAAAAATCAAACACCTCAGCAAGGTCCACAATTAGCACAAAATCAAGACCCATGTTTAAATTATAGAGTGAATTTATTTGTTGATAATAGTGAGTTAGAGGGTGCACCTGTAATTATGGATTCAAACTATTCATATCAAAATATGTTTGGAAAATTAGAATATGAAAACTATTATGGAGCTTTAAAGACTGATTTTACAATGCTTCAAGCAGGTCTACTACACAAGGCAAATGGGGGGTATATAATTTTTCAAGCAAGAGATTTACTTGCTAATGGAATAAGTTATGAAACATTAAAAAAAGCATTAAGGATTAAAGAAATAGCAATAGAAAATGCTGTAGATCAGCATTCTTCAATGGTTATGGTTTCTTTAAAGCCAGAACCTATTCCACTAGATTTAAAAGTTATTTTGATAGGGGATGCTCAAATTTATCAAGCACTTCTTGCAATGGATTCAGATTTTAAAAATCTTTTCAAAATTAAGGTTGAATGGGAAGACAGTGCAGAAGTAAATGTAGAAAATATAAATAGATTAGCAAGAATAATACATGACTATTGTATACAAGCAAATTTATTGGAATTGGACAAATTTGCAATGGCAAAAGTTGTAGAATATGCTTCAAGATTAGCAGGTGATCAAACTAAAATTTCAACTTTATTTAATGACATTTTTGAAATTATTGGAGAAGCCTCAACTTGGGCTAGAATGTCAAAGGCTAAATTAATTACTATTAATTTTATAGAAAAAGCGTTAAAAGAGCAAAAAGAGAGAGTAAAGAAATATGATTCTATGTACACTGATATGATAAAAGACGATTCTCTTTTGATATCAACATCAGGTTCAAAGGTTGGAGAATTAAATGGATTAACTGTTATGACAATTGGTAATACAATGTTTGGAAAGCCAGCAAAAATAACGGTTAACACATATACTGGTAAAAATGGAATTATTGATATTGAAAGAGAAGTTGAAATGTCAGGCTCTACACACTCAAAAGGTGTATTAATCTTAAATGGATTTTTAGGTGAAAGATTTGCACAGGATATCCCACTTAGCTTAACAGCAAGTATCTGTTTTGAACAGTTATACAATGGGGTAGATGGAGATAGCGCATCTAGTACAGAACTTTATGGACTTCTTTCTAGTTTATCAGGAGTTCCAATTAATCAAGCAATCGCTGTTACTGGTTCTGTAAACCAAAAAGGAGAAATTCAACCAATTGGTGGAGTAAATGAAAAAATTGAAGGATTTTATCAAATATGCAAAATGAGAGGTTTAGATGGTTCTCATGGCGTTATGATACCAATACAAAATGTCAAAAATTTACAGCTTTCAGATGAAGTAGTAGATAGTGTAAGAAATGGATTATTTAAAATATATGCAATATCAACAATTGATGAAGGAATTGAAATTTTAACAGGAGTTCCAGCAGGAAAAAGAGATAAAGATGGAAAGTTTTCAGCCGGAAGTATCAACTATCTAGTGTATGAAAAATTGAAAAAATATGCGGAGAGTAGTAGAAATGATTAATTTAAAAAATGACAAAGGTGTCACTTTAATAATTTTGACGATAACTATAATAGTATTGCTTATAATTACAGGAATTACAATAAATAATTCTAAAAGTCAACTTATGATAAAAAAAGTCAATAATTTATATAGTGATATAGATTCAATTAGTACAAAAGTTTCAGACTATTATTTAAAAAATAATAGTCTTCCAGTTTTTGATAATAACATTTATTTAAATAGCAATAGTGAACTTGGTACACTAATTGAAAAAAATGGAGGAGATAAAAGCGTCATTAATGCAAATGACGATGGTCCTTATTATGTACTTAATTTGTCTAAACTCGAAAATTTAACATTGAATTTTGGAAGCGAATATAAAAAATGGAATGATACAAGTACATCAAATATGTATCAGGATTTGTACATAATTAATGGTGTGACACATCAAATTTATTATCCTAAGGGAATAACCTATGGGAAAAATATATATTTTACCAAGAATAGTGAAAAAAAATCCATAGAAAGAATTAAAACAGCTACTGTTTCAGATGAATTTAAAATTTTAAGTGTAGAAGGAAAGAAAAACAAAATAGAAAATAGTGATAAGGTAATTGTAAGTGCTGATGTGTCACTTAGTATTGGAAGTAATTATAAAAAAGATACACTTAAATATGCTTGGCAAGTATATGGTGATACGGAAAATATAGAATATACACCGTTTATGACTGATGATTCAGATGCTACAAGTCTGATGAGTAAAACTATTAATAATAGTCGTAAATATGTGCTATATCTTAAAGTTTATGATGTAAATGGAGATGCACATATAATTCAGCAAGAAGTAATAATAATGGAACCTCTTATTTTAGCTTTGGTAGATGATTTAGGGACAAGTTCAACAATTTATTTGTATGGGAATTCAAATGAAATAACTTCTGGAAATATAACTGTAACGATGCCAGATGGTACCACGAGCCAAATTACAGCACTTGAAGATAATTCAACTATAAATGATACAGCAAATTATAAAACGTATGATGTCACTAAAAATGGAACATATATTTTTACGGCAGTAGATGGAGAATATACAACTGAAACTAAGGTTAAAGTAAGCAACATTGAAAAATTTGAATTAGTGGATAACCTTGGACTTGCATATTATAATTCAGAAAATAAATCATACAATTATAAGGGAGCAGCAATACCAAAAGGCCTTTACGTTGATACCAATTCGGAAGTTAATACAGGACTAGTTATTACAGATGCTATTGATGATGAAGGCTACAGCATTGGAAATGAATGGGTTTGGGTGCCAGTTAATAGTGAAGTAGAAAATGATGACATTTATGTTGAAGAAGGTGGCACTTTTGCTGGGACTACAGCAGTCACGTATTCAAAATATAGCAAATTGTATAGCTTTTCAACGGCATATACTAAAGATAACTATGGAACATTTTATCCATGGAATAATCAAAATAATTATAAATTAAGTAAGCCATCTGAATATGGAGGAACATTTAAAGAACCTTGTTGTATAACTTCAGAAAATCACGGAGAAAAGAAAAACATAAATATAATTTATAATAGAAAAACAAATAAAATGTTCACAGAAGAAGAGGGGGTTGATGCTGTTGCAATGCAATATAGAGATGACTTTGAGCAAATGATAGAAAGCGTAAAAAAATATAAAGGATTTTTTATAGGAAGGTATGAAATATCAACGAACAATGAAGTTGCACAATTAAAAAAGGCGGATTCAGCTCGAAACAAAAACTGGTATGAATTTTATAATATGTGCATGACTTTTTATAATGAAAATTCAAATGTAAAAAGTTGCATGATATATGGCTCTTTGTGGGATGCAACGATGCAGTGGCTAGGAAGTTGTAATATACCAATAGGATATACGGAAAGCGATAATGACGGACTGGGAAATTTTTCGTCAGAAAATATAAGCATAAGCGGAAAAAATATAAATATAATAGTAAAGAAAAATACAAATACAAAAAGATTAAAAACAGGAATGACAAGTTATACAAGAATGAATAATATTTATGATTTATCTGGAAATTTAGAGGAGTATACTCAAGAGGCATATTATTTAGAGCGAAGAGTATCCAGACGGTGGTCAATATTGGTGTACAGGTTCAAATAACACATTCGCAGCAACTAGAGATACAGCAAGATATGCTACATATAAATCAGACTATTTATCTTCAAGACCTATTTTTTGGATAAATTAATTAGTACTTATAAAATAATCTAATGGATTAACATACTCACTATCAATTCTCATACCAAAATGTAAATGGGGCCCAGTTGTGGCTCCATTTGTGTGTTTGCCAGTGCTATCAGTATAATTATTTCCGCAAGACATAATCAACATATTTAGGACCAACAGAGCCAATAATATCACCTTTATATACAGAATCTCCCACATCCACAATAAAATTGGGATTACAGTGGCAATAAGAATATTTTATATTATCAGCTGTTAAGGTAATAGTAAATCCACCTCCACCTAGAAATCCAACAAATGTAATAGTTCCATTTGTTACAGCAACAAAATTAAAACCTTCAGGAGCAGCAATATCTATTCCCTTATGAAAAGTAGAAGCACCGCCCGAGTAGGTGCTATTCTTTTGCCAAAATAAGAATTAATTTTTGTAATGCCAGGAGCTGGCCATAGCAATTCGTCATCAGTTTTAGCGGAACTTAAATTTTTATTAGGTATAAAAAATATGGATATAAAAACTGTTAAAAATAATATAAAATAAAAAAATGTATTAAAAAATTTTATTATAAAAACACCTCATTTCAAATTAATAGGACATAAAACAAAAAGATTATATAGTGCCAAAAGCAAATTTGTCAAGAATTTTTTGCAAGAAATAAAAAAACTATTGATATTTTTTTAATTATAATATAGAATGTAACAGAAAATTAAATTTAGGTGATAATTTATGAGAAGAAAAACAAGAACTAAGGTAAAAAAAGGAATATTAATTTCGGGAATTATAGTAGGAATTGTTTTAATAATAATAGGAATAATTTTTGTGATAAAATTACATCAAAGGCCTCCAATATCATATGATGATGGGATAACGTGTAAAAATTATTTTTCTAAAATAACAATAAACATGGAAACAAAAGAAGTAAAAAGAGATGAGATAGATTCATCATTAAAGGAAGAATTTGATATAACAGATGAAGCAGAAAATATGGCTTTTAATTCAAAAGAAGAAATGAAAAAATTATTGTCTAATTCAGTATTTGAAATAACTGAAAATGACAAAATACTTGAAATAAAAAATCCATATCAAACAAAAAGTATTATAGTAAAAGCAAGTGAAATAAAAGAAAAAGTAGCTAAAGAAGAAATTGAAGAAGTTGCAGATGGCCTATATATTTTAAGCTTTTATTCAGAAAAACTAACAAAAGCAATGTACAATTATTACAAAGAAAGAGATTATGTAGAAAAAATTTATAATGATGAAATATTTCAAAATACACCAATAAATGATATATCACAAACAATGTATGGTAAAACTGATGTTAATTTAAATAATTACCATTCACTTGGGGTAACATTAATGGGATTAGATAATTACGCAAAAATAATAAATGATAACGGAAATCCAAAAGACATAGTAATTGGGACAATTGGATATGGTTTAGATTATCAAAATGAATTTATAAGTCCTAGAATAGATGAAAATTATTATAATTACATTTTAGATAATAAAGACATATCAGAAACGACCAAACAGGGAAGCAGAATTGCAGAGGTATTGGTAGATTCTACAACACAAAATGTAAAAATATTACCACTTGTTACAGTAACAAAGGAAGGGTATACATCTATTACAAGTATACTAAAATCATTAAAAACAGCCAGAGAAAAGGCTGATGTTGTTTGCTATGAGTTAATACATAGCGAAAATGAAGTTATAAATTATGCTTTAGAAGCATGTTTTAAGGAAAATATACCAGTATGTACAGTATCTTCAAATTATATATATGCAAATCAAAAGGAAGATGAGAAAAATGATTATCCAGCAAATAATGGAATGACAATTGCAGTAGCATCATTAGATAGAGAATTAAAAATTACAGATTATTCTGGAACAGGAAATTACATAGACTTTTCAGCTCCAAGTACAGATGTAGAAGAAATTTTTGGAAATAATCCAAATATTTCAAGATGGTCAGGTGCACAGTATTCAAATGCAGGAATAACAGCAATAATTGCATTAATAAAAACATATAATAAAGATGCCACAATACTTGAAATATATAATTTTATAAGAAATTTTTGCGAAGATTTAGGAACAGAAGGAAAAGACGAGCTATATGGATATGGATGCCCAAAATTTAACAATTTAACAATTGCAGACATAGATAAAAAAGCTCCAGAATTCAAAAGTATAGAATACGAAAATGAAACATGGGAGCTAACTAAACAAACAAAAATAGTTGCATCAGACAATATAAGAATGAATTCTTGGGCGATAACTCAAAATGAAAATGGCCCAGATAATGAACAATGGAAAGAAATTCAAAATGTAACTCCAGATTTAGATGTAACATGGGCAATTAATGAAAATGGAAAATATTATATATGGATTAGGGATATGGCTGGAAATACGAGTAACAAAGAAATTCAAATAGATAAAATTGATAATACTCCTCCAGAAATATCGTATACAATTAACAAAGATACTTTAGGACAAGGATATGTAACAATTAATGTAACAGCAATAGATAATGAATCAGGTTTATATGATAGTCCATTTAGTTGGGACAAAATAACATGGTCAAAGGAAAATGGAACGAGAACAATTAGAGAAAATGGCCGATATAAGGTATATGCTGAAGATAATTTAGGAAATATTTCAGAAGCTGAAATACTAGTAGATTGTTTCCCACAAGAAGGTACATATGAGCTTCAAGATGGAAATATTATAACATATATGAATGTACCAGCAGACTGGATAGGAAATACAAATAATAATGTAGAAATTAGGCTAAATGGTGAATTAAATATTATTGGATGGCAAATTACACAAAGTTTAGATATTCCTAGTGAATTTGTTGCAACAAATAATATTATAAGTATAGAAGAAAATAATATGCCTAATGAAAATGCGGTAAATAATATAACAAATAGTGCAGTAAGTAATGAAATGAATAATGAAACAAATATAAGCCTACCAAATGGTGTAATATGGAATTATGGCAATACTAATGTAGTAAACGAGGTAGCAAATGAAACGACAAATGATAGTACAAATGAAGTTACACAACCTACAATTAGAGTAAGCAATGATCCAATTACAATACATGTATCTCTTGATATAGACAAGCCATACTACTTGTGGATAAAAGATATATATGGAAATCTAAGTTATCAAATTTTTACAATACATAAAGCTGTTATATAAAAAAGGAGGAAAAAATGAAATTTATTGAAGAAATAAAAAAAAGAGCTAAAAATGATGTAAAAACAATTATTTTGCCAGAAGCTGAAGACAAAAGAGTCTTACAAGCAGCAAGCAAAGTTACTAAAGAAGGATTTGCAAAAGTAATTCTTTTAGGGGATGAAGAAAAAATAACAAAAGATTGTGAAAAATACGAAATAAATTTAGATGGAGTGGAAATTATAAATCCACTTACATCTAATAAAAAGGAAGAATATAAAGAAAAACTTTATGAGCTTAGAAAAAATAAAGGAATGACACTTGAAGAAGCCAAAAAATTATTAGAAGAGCCAATATATTTTGGAATGATGATGCTTAAAGATGAGAATTCAAAAGCTGATGGATTGGTATCAGGAGCAGCTCATTCAACAGCAAATACATTAAGACCAGCACTTCAAATATTAAAAACAAAACCAGGAACAAAGCTTGTTTCAGCATTTTTTGTAATGTGTGTTCCGGATTGTGAATTTGGTGAAAAAGGTACATTTATATTTGGAGATAGCGGATTAAATCAAAATCCAACAGCAGATGAGCTTTCAGAAATTGCAATATCATCATCAAAAAGTTTTGAGCAACTAGTTCAAAAAAATGCTAAAGTTGCAATGCTTTCATATTCTACTAAAGGAAGTGCTAAGTCTGAGCTTACAGAAAAGGTAATAGAGGCAACTAAACTTGTTAAGGAAAAAGAGCCAAATCTACTAGTAGATGGAGAATTACAACTAGATGCCGCAATAGTTCCAGAAATAGCTGAGTCAAAAGCACCTGGAAGCCCTCTAAAAGGGGAAGCAAATGTTTTGATATTCCCAGATTTGGACGCTGGAAATATAGGATACAAATTAGTTCAAAGATTAGCAAAGGCTGAAGCTTATGGACCACTTTGTCAAGGTATTGCCAAACCTGTAAATGATTTATCTCGTGGTTGTTCAGCAGATGATATAGTTGGAGTTGTTGCTATAACAGCTGTTCAGGCTCAAGATTAAAAGAGACAAAAAGGACCGGGTCTTGAGTGGGCAAAGACCAAAAAAGAGCAGAAAAGCCGGGGACTAAATGAGCAAAGGCCCCAAAACATCTCGTTTGGAAGAAAGGAAGATTTTTAAAATGAAAATATTAGTATTAAATTGTGGAAGTTCATCACTAAAATATCAATTAATTAACATGGATACAGATGAGGTATTAGCATCTGGAAAATATGAAAGAATAGGAGAAAAAGAAGCTTTTATAACACATAAAGCACATGGTCAAAAAATAAAAATAGAAAACCCTGTATATAATCATACAGAGGCAATAGAATTTACATTTAAGCAATTAACAGACACAGAATATAAAGTTATAGATAGTATTAGTGAAATAGATGGAATAGGCCATAGAGTGGTACAAGGAACAGAAAAGTTTGATAAACCTGTATTAATAACAGATGAAGTAATAAAAGAAATAGAAGAATGTGGGGAACTTGCGCCACTTCACAATCCAGCAGCTATTTTAGGAATAAATGCCTGTAAAAAAATTGCTCCTAATATGCCTATGGTTGCAGTGTTTGATACAGCTTTTCATCAAACAATACCAGAAGAAAGATATATTTATCCAATTCCTTATGAATATTATGAAAAATATGGAATAAGAAAATATGGAGCTCATGGAACATCACATGAATATGTATCAAAAAGATTAGCAGAAATAGAAAATAAAGATATTAAGGATTTAAAAATTGTAACTTGCCACTTAGGTCAAGGCTCAAGTATATGCGCTGTTGAAGGTGGAAAATCTGTAGATACATCTATGGGACTTAGCCCTCTTGGAGGAATACCAATGGTTACAAGAAGCGGAGATTTAGATCCATCTGTTGTAACTTATTTAATGAAAAAAGAAAACTTATCAGCTGATGAAGTTGAAAGTATATTAAATAAAAAATCTGGAGTTCAAGGAATTTCAGGATTAGCACCTGATTTTAGAGAAATTGAAGCAGCATCTTATGGCGAAAGCAAAAGAGCTAAAATTGCAATTCAAGCATTTACTTATGCTATTGCAGGTTATATTGCTAAATATGCAGTTGCAATGAGAGGAATTGATTATATAGTATTTACTGGTGGTGTTGGCGAAAATCAAATTAATATACGTAAATGGATTTGCGAACAACTTGAGTTTATGGGAGTTCAAATTGATGAAGATTTAAACCAAGTTAGAAGTGAAGAAAAATTAGTTTCTAAAGATACATCTAAGGTTAAAATATATGTCATACCTACAAATGAGGAATTAATGATTGCAAGAGATACGGAAAATCTTATAAAATAAAGGTTGGAAAATGATATGGATAAATTAAGAATATGTGTGTTTTCTGATATACATTATATAGACCAAAAGCCAGAATGGAAAGTAAATAGAAAACTTGTAGAATATGCTGAACCTCTTACTGATAAAATTATAGATAAGGTTAATCATGAAATAAAACCAGATGTATGTATAAATTTAGGCGATATGATACAGGCTTCAAAAAATAAAGAACAAGACATAAAAAATTTAAAACATATATGGAAAAAATTGCAAGGATTTAATGTACCATTTTATACATTAATAGGAAATCATGAACTAAAAGCAGTAGAGAGTAATAGAGAAATTATGGATATTTTAGGATATGAAAATGCTACATATGGAATTGATATGAATGGATATCATTTACTTTTTGTAGGAACAGATACAAATCCAGAAGATGAAAAACGTAGAACTCAATATATTTCAGATACGGATTTGGAATGGATAGAACAAGATTTAAACTCAAATAAAGACAAAAAAGTAATTGTATTTTCGCATTTTGGTGTTGCAGAAGATGATATGAAAGGAAATTTTTATTTTGAGGAAAACATTGATGGCGGAATGTTAATGAATAGGGACAAATTAAAAGCTATACTACAAAAACATAATAATATACTTTCTGTTTTCTGTGGTCATCAACACTGGACAAAAACTATTAGAGAAAATGGAATTCCTTATTATATGTTAGGTGCTCTAACAGAAAATATGAACATGGATCGGTATTCCTGATGGTGTTTATTTTGATGTGGATGTAAATGGAGAAAATGTTAGGGTAAGAGAGGAACATTTAAAAATAGATTTACAAAGGAAAATTGAGGAAAAAGATGATGAGGAAAGATAAGACGAATTGTATTTAATTAGTAATATTGAGAAAATACACAAATGAAGATATTAAGGTTGACATAAACATGACGATTTGGTATAATATATATCGATAAAAGGCTTTAGCCTCAAAAACTTTATCAAGTTTAAGGAGGCGCACCCTCCTTAATAATAATAGGAGGAGAAAAATGGAGATCAAAAACAAAGCAATAAGAATCTTTGACAAGAAAGTGTATTTCTTTAATGAAGAAGGAATATATATTTTCTTGTCAATAAAAGAAGCAAAAGAGGCTGGAATTAAAGGAATAATGTTTAACGGAAAAACTGGAGAACATTATCAAGACTTCGATCGGGAAGTTTTAGTAGTAGGATACTATGATGAAGAGAAAAAGAGACCGCGCTATGTAGAAGAATATGGGAAGAAATCGTATGCTCTGAAAAGAGCTATCTTATGTCTGGAAATTGGGGATAGCATCGAAAAGTTTTACAATGATGTAAAACGATTCGAAAAAATATATGAAAAACCATTTTCAGTATGTAATACTGTATTTCGAGTGAGCAATGGAAAATTCTATTTCTTTGATTCAAATGGAAAGTATACTTTACTGAAAGAAAAGGAAATAGTAAGGAGTGATATATTTATTGGCTCTTTGTATATCAGTCACAGCAGTGAAAAAGCATGGTATGACTGTGAGACAGAATTGAGAAAATTAGGTGAAAAGTGGGGTTGTGATAATGTTGCCATACGAAAAAAAGCAATTACACAGATGCAACTTGGAGACACGGAAGAAACTTTTGGAAATTTAGTACGCAACGTAAATTTCAAAAAAAGAGATTTGCCACAAGGCATTGACAGATTTATTACCCGTGTCGGCAAGCCGGAGTTCTTCTGCACTCCCGAGAATCCAAATAAAGATACCACTTTCGACTTTATACATGTATATGTCGATGTAGTAGTAAATTGGGATAACAAAATGGAATACATAAAATCCAATTTGGGAGAGATAAAGGAGAAAGTTCTCAAGAAAATTGGGAATGACAGAAGGTTTAAAAGTTTTAAAGTACCGGTTAATATTTTAAAACTTTCTGAGGTAACAATGAGAAATAAAACCTCGGAATTGAAATTTGTTTTTGAGATTAAAAGCATTTCGGCGCTTAACTAGGAATGTCGGATGCAAAGAATTGAGGCTGAAAAAATTCATTTTTTCAGCCTCAATTTTTTATGTGTGCCAAGCATGGGCAACAACTTGAGGGTGAAAGTCCCTTACAGTGCCTGATAGTGGCGAACTGTTAGCGAATGACAAGGGTGTCCATCGTGAGCTGGAATCTGAAAGAAGTCAGTAGTAAAGTTTAAGGATAAGATATGAGAAATCACAAAAGTCATTTGAAAAATGTGAAAAAAATCACAAAAGTCCTTTGACTTTTGTGATTTTTGCTGTTATAATAATATAGAGGTGATTTTTATGTATAGATATAAAATAAATGAACTAAAAAAATGGAAAGAATCACAAGAGAGAAAACCTTTAATAATAAGAGGAGCAAGACAAGTAGGAAAAACTTGGCTAATGAAAGAATTTGGTGAAAGCGAATATGAAAAATGTGCATACATAAATTTTGATGAAAATAATAGAATGATTGAATTATTTTCTGGAGATTTTGACATAGAAAGAATAGTACAAGGACTAAAAATCGAATCTGGAGTAAATATTGAACCAGAAAATACATTAATAATATTTGATGAAATACAAGAAACGCCAAAAGCACTTACAGCTTTAAAATATTTTTATGAAAATGCTAGTCAATATCATATTGTTGCTGCAGGTTCACTTTTAGGCGTTGCAATGCATGAGGGAATATCATTTCCTGTTGGAAAAGTTGATTTTTTGGATTTATATCCTTTAAATTTCAAGGAATTTTTAAAAGCATTAGGAGAAGATGATATTGTAGAGTTAATAGAAAAAAATGATATAAATCTTATAAATGTATTTGCAGACAAATTAAAAAATTATTTAAAACAATATTTTTATATAGGTGGTATGCCTGAAATTGTTGAAACATACATAAAAACAAAAGATTTTAAAGAGGTTAGAAGAAAGCAAGAAATTTTATTAGCGGCATATGAACAAGATTTTTCAAAACATGCACCTAATAATATTGTACCAAGAATTAGGCAACTTTGGAACAATATTCCAACACAGTTAGCTAAGGAAAATAAAAAATTTATATATGGATTAATAAAGCAAGGAGCAAGAGCTAGGGAATATGAACTTGCATTATCTTGGCTTATAGATTGTGGTTTAGTTTATCAAATAAATAGAGTAAATGCTTGTAAGGTTCCACTATCAGCCTATCAAGATTTTAATGCTTTTAAATTGTATTTATTGGATGTAGGATTATTATGTGCAAAGGCAAATTTGGATGCAATTTCTATAATTGATGGAAATGAAATATTTATTGAATTTAAAGGAGCTTTAACAGAACAATATGTGCTAACAGAATTAAAAACTGGAACTGATTCACCAGTTCTTTACTGGTCAGCTGATAAAGGAACAGCAGAAGTGGATTTTATAATTCAAATAGGAACTAATAATGTGCCGATAGAAGTCAAGTCAAATGAAAATTTGCAAGCAAAGAGCTTAAAGTCATTTATTCAAAGATATGAAACCAAGGTAAATGTAAGAACTTCGATGGCTGGTTATGAAAAACAGGAAAATATTATAAATATACCGTTGTATTTAATTGGTAATATTAAAAAAATCACTGTCAATCATTTTTGAAAATGTCTTAAAATTTTTTATTTATTAGCACTAAATTTTTTTACATTTAGTGCTAATATTT
>CAKPDO010000006.1 GCA_934148985.1 uncultured Clostridia bacterium | reverse complement strand
GGGTAATACATATCGAAAAAGGCGAAATAATAAGAGATGATAAAAAAGGTGGTTATGATGAAATATAATGTATTAACTTATTTAATAGGAGAAGGAATTTCGAATATTTTTAAAAATAAAAAACAAGCTGCATCATCTTTTGGAACGATGTGTGTAATAATGATATTTTTTGGATTATGCTTTATAATAGTAGGAAATTTCAATAATTTTATAAAACAGGTAGAAGCTGAACAAGGAATACAAGTATATATACAAAATGATGCAACAGATACGGAAATAGATAATTTATGGAAAGAAATAGATAAAATAGATGGCGTAAATACAATAGAATTTGTTTCAAAAGAAGAAGCACTTCAACATATGAAAGATAGGTTTGGAGAAAAAGCATATTTATTAAGTCCATATGAACAAGGTAATGTATTGCCAGCATCATATATAGTAACATTAACAGACCTTGGAAAAAGTAATGAAGTCCAGGGAAAAATAAAAGAACTAGAAAAGGTAAAAAGAATAACAAGCAGTGATGAAACGATCGAAATGCTTGTAAAAATTGCTAAAGGTGTAAAAATAGGAAGTTATGTAATAATAATTGCTTTAATTGGACTAAGTATTTTTATAATTTCAAATACAATAAAACTTACAGTTTATGCAAGGAGAAAAGAAATATCAATTATGAAATATGTTGGTGCAACAAATAGTTTCATAAGGTGGCCATTTGTTGTAGAAGGAATAATAATAGGACTATTTTCAGGAGCAATTTCTCTTGCTATAATTGCGGGAATATATATGGGAATATGTCAAAACGCAGGATTTGTAAGCTTTTTAGCAAAATTGGGACTACAATTATTAGAATTTAGCGAAATGTTTAATTTAATATTAATTATATATTTAATTTTGGGTGTAGGAATAGGTGTTTTAGGAAGTAGCCTATCAATGAGAAAATATTTGAAAGTGTAATGAAAGGAGGAAGAAAGATGCGCAAAATATATAAAATTTCAATTATATTTACATTAGTTTGCGCAATTTCTTTTGTTTCATACGGTGCAGATTTAAATGAATTACAGAATCAAAAAAATGAAATACAATCTCAAATAGATGAAAATAGTAGCAAGTTAAATGATGTAAACAATGAATTAACGGAAAGCTTACAAAAAATACAAAAATTAGATGAAAGTATTAACGAAACATCAGAAAACTTAGAAAAATTAAACAATGAAATATCTGAAAAAGAAAAAGAAATATCAAAAATTCAAAAAGAATTAGAAGAAACAACAAAAAAATATAATGAGCAAAAAAAATTATTAGATGCAAGAATTGTTGAAATGTATGAAACAGGAAATACTAGTTATTTAGATGTTATATTAAAATCAAATAGTATATCAGATTTTATATCTAGTTATTACCTAATAACAGAACTTGCAGCATATGATACAGATTTATTAGAGCTTGTAAATAATCAAATAAAACAAATAGACGAAACAAAGCAAAACTTGGACGAAGAAAAGGCAGGACTTGAAAAAGAAAAGTCAAACCAGCAAAAAACACAAATTGCTTTAGAAAATACAAAGCTTTTAAGACAAAATTATATAGAAAAGCTTAGCCAAGAAGAACAAGAAATACAAGCAAAAATTGATGAATATAATAATCAAATAAATGCAATTGAGGCTGAGATAAAAAGCTTAGCAAAAGTAATAACATTTGGAGATGAATACAAAGGAGGAACAATGCAGTGGCCAATAAATGGTCATTATACAATAACATCTAATTATGGCATGAGAGTACATCCTATAACAGGAATTTATAAACTTCATACAGGAGTAGACATATCGGCTACAATTGGAGATGATTTCACAGCAATGGCTGATGGAATAGTAGTAAAAGCAGAGTATAATGCAGCATATGGAAATATGGTAATAATTGACCATGGCGGAGGAGTTCAAACACTATATGCACATGGTTCACAAATTATTGCACAAGTAGGACAAGAGGTAAAAGCAGGAGATGTAGTTCTAAAGGTAGGGTCAACAGGATATTCAACAGGACCGCATGCTCATTTTGAAATAAGAGTAAATGGAGAAACTGTGAATCCATTAGACTATGTTTCAATACCAGAACATTAAAATACTTTTAGATAAAAGAGAGGAATTTTGTTATGATAAAATATTTAAAGGTACTAATAGTTGGATTAATAATTATAAATATGGTAACATATACTAATATAAGTATGGCAAGCAATAAAACAGACTTACAAAATGAAAAAACAAATTTGAATAATTCAATTTCACAGGCTAAAGATGACTTGGAAGACATTCAAAAAGAAAAATCAGATACATTAAATGAAGTAGAATCGTTAATGTCTAAAATAGCGGATTATCAAGATGAAATTGATGAACTTGATTCTCAAATTTCGGATTTGCAAAAACAAATAAAAGATGATGAAAAAAAGATAAAAGAAGATGAAGAAGAACAAGAAAGACAACAGGCAGCTTTAGATGAAAGAATAGTGACTATGTATGAAAATGGAGATATATCATTTTTAGATGTAATACTTTCATCAAATGGACTAACAGATTTTATATCTAGTTGTTTTATGGTGTCTGAATTAATTAATTATGACACAGAAATGATTCAGCAAGTGGAAGACCATCAAAAGCAATTAGAAGAAGAGAAAACTAAATTGGAAAGTAGTAAAAAAAATTTAGATGATGCAAAAAGTACTAAATCGGCAAAAGCTAATGCTCTTAAAACAGCAAAAAAAGAAAAAGAGGAAAAAGCAAGTCAGCTTTCGGCAGATGAAAAAAAGACACAAAAAGAAATAGAAGAGATGCTTGAAGATAAGGCAAAAATAGATAAAGAATTACAAAGACTAGCAAAAGAAGAAGCCGAAAGACTAGAAAGAGAAAGAAAAGCAAGAGAAGAGGCAGCAAAAAGAAACAATTCTTCTAGTTCATCAAACAATAATTCTTCAAATTCATCGCAAAATACTTCTCCAAGTTCGGCTGGATATATATTCCCTGTTCAAGGATGCAGCAAATCTAATATTAGAGTTTTATCATATCCATCATATGCAGGTCATACTGGAGTAGATGTGAATATTGGAGTAACAGGTAAAAATGTGGTAGCAGTAAAAAGTGGAACTGTAATAACATCTACAGCTATAAAGAATCCAGATGGAAGCTATAGAAGTTATGGTGAATATGTAATGATAAATCATGGAGATGGAACAATTACATTATATGCACATATGCTTGCTGGATCTAGAAAAGTTATACCGGGGCAAAAAGTTTCACAAGGGCAAGTAATTGGAACTGTTGGCTCAACAGGAAATTCTACGGGAACACATTTGCATTTCGAAGTAAGAACACTTGCAAATAGTTTTAGACCGGTAAATCCTATACCATATTTACCATAAAAAATTAAAAGTTAGAAAGATTAATAAGGAGGTTGCTTAGATAATTTAAGCAGATAAAACAATGGAAAATAAAAAAAATAGAATATATAAAACAATAATGTTAGTTGTATTAACGGCATTTGTTACATTTATGATAACAACATTTTCATTATATACGTATTTTAGTAATACATCACTAGTTTCAATATTTGATACAGTATCTTCTGAAAGTAGTGAAGATACAGCTAAAACTTCTGAAATAGAAAAATATTTGAAAAAAATAAAAACAACAATAAATAAATATTATTTGTGGAAAGACAATATTGATGATGAAAAATTGAAAGATGGAGCTGTAAAAGGATATGTATCAGCTTTAGGAGATGAATACACTGAATATATTCCAAAAGACGAAATGGAAGCATATACAGAAAATATAACAGGAAATTTTGTTGGAATAGGTATATATATGGTAGCTGACGAAAATTCTGGTAGAGTAGTAGTATATTATCCAATTCCAGAAAGTCCAGCTGAAAAAGCCGGTATAAAAGCTGGTGACCAAATTATAAGTGTAGATGGAACAGAATATACGTATGAAGATTTTGATAAAATTGCTGATTATATAAAAGGCGAAGAAGGAACTAAAGTAAAATTAGTAATACAAAGAAATGACGAAAAAATTGAGCTAGAAATAAAAAGGGAGAGAATAAACACAAATCCTATTACAATAGAAATGCTTGAAAATAACATTGGATATTTAAAAATACCAAGTTTTGATGAAGACACAGCAAATGATTTTAAAGAAAAAATAGAAGAATTGCAAAACAAAGGCGCAAAAAAAATAATTATAGACTTACGTAACAATGGTGGCGGAATTGTAAATGAAGCAACAGATATTGCAGATATGTTATTAGAAAAAGGCCAAACAATAATATCTACAGTAGATAATAATAATAAAAAAGAAGTAACTTATTCTAAAAATAAACCTGAATTTACAATGCCAGTTGTCGTAATTACAAATGAAAATTCGGCAAGTGCTTCAGAAATATTAGCATGTAGTTTACAAGATAATGAAAGGGCAAAAATTATAGGAACAAAAACATATGGAAAAGGAATAATTCAAACTTTATTATCTTTAGCAGATGGAAGTGGTTTAAAGATAACAACAGAAGAATACTACACTCCAAAAGGAACAACAATACATAAAGTTGGAATTACACCTAATGAAGAAGTAAAACTTCCAGATACAGTAAAAAGTGTATATTCTGTAACAAGAGAAGAAGACACACAACTTCAAAAAGCTATAGAAATTTTAGGAGAGGAAAATTGACATGAATTTACCAAATAAATTAACAATATTTAGAATAATACTTGTACCAATTATGGTTATAATTCCATTTTTTAACATACAAGGAGAATTTTTAGGAATACCAATTACATATTTAATAATAGATTTAATATTTATAATAGCATCTATAACAGATAAATTAGATGGTACAATTGCAAGGTCTAGAAATTTAGTAACGACATTTGGAAAATTTTTAGACCCAATTGCAGACAAAATACTTGTATTAGCAGCATTAATAATGTTAGTAGACTTTGGAAAAATACCAGCTTGGATTCCAATAATAATATTATTCAGAGAATTTGTAGTTTCTGGTTATAGATTAATTGCTTCACAAAAAGGAGGAGAAGTTATTGCAGCATCAATGTGGGGAAAACTAAAAACTGTAACTCAAATGATAGCCATAATATTATGTTTTATAGATAAATTTTCGTTTGGACAATTTATATTTAGAACATCAAATGAAATCGAAGCACTTTCTTCATCAGCATTATTTTACATGACAACCGGACAATTTGTAATTAATATATTATCAACAACAATGCTTATTATTTGTGTTATTGCAACTATATTTTCTGGATGGGATTATTTGAAAGGTGGAAAAGACTTATTGAAAGATAAATAGAGGGGGAAAAAATGACAATTAAAGAACTATTAAACCAAGCAGTAATAATGTTAAAAAATGAAAACATAGATGCTCCCAAAAACAAAGCAAGAATGTTATTACAAGCAACTTTAAAAAAATCCAAAGAATATTTAATGATATATGACAAAGAAGAAGTTACTAATATCCAAAGAGATAAATATATAAAAAATGTAAAAAGACTTATATTAGGAGAGCCACTTCAATATATAACTGGAAAGCAAGAATTTATGAAATTAAATTTTCTAGTAACCAAAGATGTATTAATTCCAAGAGCTGACACAGAGATTTTAGTGGAAAAGGTAATAGAAATTGCAGAAAAAATTGCCAATCCTACAATATTAGACCTATGTACAGGAAGTGGAGCAATTGCAGTATCTCTTGCAAAATATGTAAAAAATGTACATATATGTGCAACAGATATAAGCCCAAAAGCAATAGAAATTGCAAAGACAAATGCAGAATTAAATGGCGTGAAAAATAACATAGAATTTATAGAATCCAATTTGTTTGATAAATTAAAGGGAAAAAAATTTGATATAATAGTATCAAATCCACCTTATATCGAAACAGACACAATAAAGACATTATCAAAAGATGTACAAAATGAGCCCAAACTTGCACTAGATGGCGGAAAAGATGGGTTGGATTTTTACAAAAGAATTTCAGAAGATGGACATAAATTTTTAAACAGACAAGGATATTTATGTTTAGAAATTGGCTATAACCAAAAAAATGCAGTTAAACAAATATTGGAAAAGAAGAAAAGATATGTAAATATACATTGTATAAAAGATTTATGTGAAAATGATAGAGTTATAATTGCACAAATTGGATAAATTTGGAAAATGTATAAAAATATAACGTATAAGAAATATAACCAAAGATATAATTTAAAAAATAATAAATATACTGAGAAAGATGGTTTCTTTTCCAGTATATTTTTTTTATTTTTTGAAAAAATAAATTTAAGCAATAAAAAAATTGCTCAAATTTATAAAAATGAAAGGAAGAACCAAAAATGAAAGTCGATGAATGTATGTGCCAAGATGTATGCTATGTAAAGCCAGATTGTAAAGTATATGATGTTGCACGAATAATGAATGAAAATCATGTAGGATGTATTCCGGTATGTGATGATAATAAATGCGTTGTAGGATTAATAACTGATAGAGATATTGTGTTAAGAACAGTTGCATGTAACAAAAATTATAAGGAAACGCCTGTAAGTGAAGTTATGACCAAAAATGTATGTACTTGTGGATGCAAAGAAGATATTTGTCAAGTAGAAAAAACGATGTCACAAAATCAAATAAGAAGAGTACCGGTTGTTAATGAACAAAATCAAATGGTTGGAATTTTAACGATGGGGGACCTAGCTAATCACGGAGAACAAATTGGTGATAAAAATTTTACAAACACATTGGAAAATATATGTGATTGTAAAGGCTCGATAAAGAATTGTCGTTAATTTTGAATAATTTAAAAATCTCCTAATATAATTATAGTAAATTATATTAGGAGGTTTTTAATTTATGGAGGTACAAGTAAGCAAAGAAAATATATGTATCAATAAGCTGGTAGCTGAAAAAAAGGAATTAATTTTTGTAAATAGTGATATGATAGTTCCTGATTCAAAGCCAGACATTTTGAATACAATAAATGTATCGGGAAATGTATGTATATATAAAAAAGAAATAGCAGAAGACAAAGTTAAATTAGAAGGAAATATAAATACATATATAATGTATTTGCCAGATAGCAAAGAAGACAATTTAAGAGCTTTAAATTGCAATTTAGATTTTTCGGAAAGTGTTGCAGTTCAAGGAGCAAGAGAGGGAATGACTCTAAAAACAAAATGTACTTTAAAAGATATAGAATGTAAAGTAATAAATGGAAGAAAAATAGCAATAAAAGCTAGTATTGAAGCAAATATTAGAATTTATTCGAATGAAGATGTAGAAATGATAAATAAAATAACTAATATTGAAGATATACAGACTTTACAAGAAAGTTTTGAAGTAAATTCATTAATTGGAAGTGGTAAAACATCGGTTTATGCAAAAGACACATTAAAAGTAGAACAAAATGATGAACTTGCCGAAATTTTAAAACTAGACATAAATTTGGTTGATAAAGACATAAAAATTAGTTATAACAAAGTTTTAGCCAAGGCGGAAGCAGAGATAAAAATAATGTATTTAACAGAAGACAATAGAATTGGAAGAACTACAGGAAGAATACCAGTTGTAGGGTTTATTGATATACAAAATGTTTCTGAAGAAAATATATGTGACGTAAATTATGAAATAAAAAATATATTATGTAGGCCAAATCCAGTAGAAGAACATTCTATTTATATTGAATTAGAAATTGAAGAAAGCTGTATGACATATGAGAAAAAACAGATAAATTTAATACAAGACTTATATAGCCCAACATGTAATTTGGAATTTTCTCAAAAAAGGATTTCATCATCAACAGACAAATGCGAAACATTAAAAGAAATAACTGTTAAAGATGAGCTTCAAGTTCCAGATGTTCAAGAGGGAAGTCTTTTAGATGTTGAAGTTACGCCAAATCTTATAAATACAGAGATTACAAATTCAAAAATAAAGTATAAAGGCGACTTGAATTTAAACTTTATTTTTACAAATGATTCAATAGTAAATTCTAGAAGCGCTAAAATGCCATTTGAAATTTCTGTCGATAATGAAACTAGAAGTGATAAAATAAGTGTAGACACGGAAATTGGTATAGCAAGCACGAATTTTGAAATACAATCAAGAGGCGAGGCATCTTGTGAGGTTGAACTTTCAGTAGATACAAAAACAGATAGAAATTCAAGCATTAACATAATTGATAATGTTGAACTATCAAATGAACAAAGTGAGCAAGATGAAGATTATGATAGTTTAATTTTATATATAGCCAAACCAGGAGATTCTCTATGGAAAATTGCAAAAAGATTCGGAAGCACTGTAGATGAGCTAGCAAGAATGAATGGAATTGAGGACGAAAATGTAATAGCAATTGGGCAAAAGATTTATATTCCAAAATTTAAGTATGTAAAGAAAGAAAATAATGAAAATGCAAGAGAACAAGTCGTTATATAAAATTTATTCTAGAAATCGACTAAATATTTTTAAGAAAAAAAATAATTCGTATAAATATAATAAAAAAAATGGCAATAAAATGATAGCTATGGTTATTATTATTTTAATTGCCATTTTTACTTTTAATATATTATATAAGTCAGTCGACCCTATTTTTAGGACTTTATGTGAAGAAAGAGCACATGAAATAGCAACAATTGTTACAAATGAGGAATCTACAAAAGTTATGTCAAATTATGAATATGAAGATTTGTTTAAAATAGAAAAAGATGCTAATCGGGAACATTAAATTTATTGGAGCTAATATCATTACAATAAATGAGATAACATCAGATATTGCGATAAATATTCAAAAATCTTTAAATAACCATGAAGACACAAAAATAAAAATTTCCCTTGGAAGTTTTACGGGTAGTAAACTTCTTTCAAGTATTGGCCCTAATATACCAATCGGACTGTCATCAGTTGGAAAGGTTAATACTGATGTTAAAAGTGAGTTTGTATCACAGGGAATAAATCAAACTATACATAGAGTATATTTACAAATTGATTGCAATGTTGATATTTTGACACCGTATGAAAATATAGGTACAAGTGTGTCTAACCAAGTATTGCTTTTGGAAAACCTAATTGTGGGAGAAATTCCAGAAAATTATTTTGATTTTTAATAAAGTGCCCAAAAAAGACCCGGTCCTAAATGAGCAATTGCCCAAAAAGGACCCGGTCCCAAATAAGCAGTGCCCAAAAAAGACTAGGTCCCAAATGAGCTCAAATGCCCTAAAGAACACTATCCAAAGCAAGTTCAATCATTTTACTTAAACCACGTTCTCTTTCTTCTGAAGAGGCGTGGGTATTTTTAAAAGTAGAATCAACAACAGTCATAAGGCAGCTGGCACATTTGCCTAATTTAAAAGCATTGTAAAGAAGTGCAAAAGCTTCCATTTCAACTGAAACGGGGTTAAAATCAGATGGAATTCTGTTTTTGTATTCATCAAGTTTTAAAATATATTCATCAAAAACTTCAGAACAAATAGTATTTCCGATAATTAATTTTTGATTTTTTTGTTTGGCAGTATTAATAATTTTTTCATTTAAAATATCACTTGATTTTACGATGTGATTATTTTCACTTGCGAAAGTTAGTGCATAATTTCCTTCTGTAAAAACTTCTTTGCTAAGTATAATGTCAAACATATCAAGTTCTGGGACCATAGCTCCACATGAACCAATTCGTATAATGTTATCTACATCGTAGTATTTAAAAAGTTCATATGAATAAATTCCCATACTTGGCATTCCCATACCAGAGGCCATAATTGTGACTTCTTTTCCTTTGTATGTTCCAGTAAGAGTGTAAATTCCTCTAACATCATTTACTAATTTATAGTTATCTAAATATTTTTCAGCAATCAGTTTAGCTCTATTTGGGTCGCCTGGCATAATTACATTTTTTGCGATTTGGCCGATTTCGGCATTATTGTGTGGTGTTCCCATAATTTTTTTCCTCCTTTTTTATTGTATTATATACAAAACGCTAAAAATATACAAGTAAAAAGATTAATAAAAAGTGTAAAAAATCTTGAAAAAAAATACCTAATTTGATATATTAACAAAAGTTAATGAAAGGAATGATTGTAAAAATGGATATAAAAATTATTGGTTCAACAAATGTAGGATATAAATTATCAAAAGACGAGGCATTAAAATTTGCGGGAAAATCAGCAGGGATATGCTATTTACCAGATAGTATTGAAAAATTATTTGACGAAGCAGAAGAAAAAACTATAAAAAGAGCAAAAAATACGTTAATTTCAGGACATCATAGTGTGTATTCACATTCAGTTTATAATTTTACATTAGAAGGAATTCCAAAAATCTTAGCGATGATATTAAACAATGAAAAAATGTATAATACCTCGGAAAAATCAGCACGATATACTAAAATGAAAGCACAGGGACTTGAAAAAGAGTTGTATGAGAAGTGGATAGAAATTTATAAAAAAAGAATTTCTGAGGAATATAGTGAATTTGATGAAAAGAAAATCACAAAACTTGCACAAGAAAATGCAAGAGGTCTAATTAGCGTATTTACTCCAGCAACAACGATGGAATATACTGTAGATTTTAGACAAATAAACTATATAGTTCATTGGGCGGAAAATTTTATAAAAACAGAAGAAAATACGTTATTTAATATAAAATTAAAAGAGGTTTTAAAGGAATTCGTGGATGAAATGCCTGATATAATTATTCCAGAATTAAATTCAGATGTTAAAAATAGGACTTTTTCTTTATTTGGAAAAAGAGAAAGAAAGGAAGAATTTGGTGAGAATTATTCTACAAATTATGAAGTTAGTTTTTCTGAACTTGCTCAAGCTCAAAGACATAGGACAATTTATTATGAAATGATGTTTAATGAAAATAGAAGTTATTATGTTCCAAAAATAATACGTAATACTGAACTTGAAAAAGAGTGGCTAAACGATTTATCTAAGCTAGAAGATAATTTCCCACAAGCTATGCTTATTAAGGTTAATGAAAGGGGAACTGTTGAGAATTTTATATTAAAATGCCAAGAACGTATATGTGGTGCGGCTCAACTTGAAATAATGAATCAAACAAAAGAAACTTTGGACAGATATTTAGAAGAAACTAAAAATACAAATCGTGATGTTTATGAGTATTTACTACCTTATTCAAAAGGTGCTCGTTGTACTTTTCCTGGTTTTAAATGTACAGCGCCTTGTGTATTTGGAGGAAAAAAGGCTTTAGAAAGAAATATTTAAAATAAAAAATAGCTAATTTTTGAAATTATTAGCTATTTTTTGTCTTTATGAAATTGTAATTTTCTTTACTATTTAAAATAAGGCTACCATTATATATTGTAGAATTCTCAGTAGACAATGGAAGTGTTAAGACAAATGGGCAAGAGTAGACTTCATCTAAATTATTTGTAATTGTGATTGTAAAACTTAGTTTACAAGAGATTGAATTTAGCGTGATGAAACATCTTTTTAAAAGTGAACCATCATAAGAAATGTGTGATAGATTATCAGATAAAGTATAGTCGCTTTTTAAATTTGAATTTTTATAACCTAAAGTGATTGGATTGGCACAGTTATTATATAAGATTGGTTTAGAATAATCTATATTGTCTTCTGATGATATTTCAAAATCTAAATTATCTGTTATTTTTTGAGTTTCATCAATATTTGAGTTTGCAAAGTCGTTCATGCTTTTGTAATATAAATTTGGTGTTCCGATAGTAGGTGATAAATCAAAGGAAATCTTAGAAATTTTGACTTCTTTTAAAGTGTTTTGGGCATTATAATTTCCATTTGAATTATTATTTATAAATATTGCAATATCTGTGTATTGATATAAATCAGATACTGTAAAACTAGAATTTGTGCCTATTGTTACATTTGCATTTGCACTACTGAAATATACAATTCTATTTACTGAAAAAGGAGATGATGAGTCAAAACCTGTTGATTTACTCATTTCTTTTTCTATTTTATTTTTTTGATTTAGTGTTTTTAATGAAAAAAATATTAAAATAATTAAT
The DNA here is from genome assembly GCA_934148985.1 of uncultured Clostridia bacterium. Classification (GTDB taxonomy): domain Bacteria; phylum Bacillota; class Clostridia; order TANB77; family CAG-508; genus CAG-269. The sequence goes on along the minus strand of CAKPDO010000006.1, from coordinate 40,779 downwards.
AGTAAAATAGATAGTATTAGTAGTATATAAATTATGTTTTTTTTCTTATGCATTTTAGAACCTCCAATTCTTTTGTAATATTATATTAAATAATAGTATAAATTATTAATAAAGTCAAACTAAAAGAAGAAAAAACATCGAATAAATAGGATTTTACAAATGTTTTTTTTAATTTAATTAAACAAAAGGTTTATTTTTTTTAGGAAATATAGTAAAATAAATAAAAATCATAAATAGTGTAATAATAAAACAAGAAATGGAGAAATTTTATGAGCGAAAAAGAGAAAATGATTTTAGATTTTATGAATGACGCAGAATATGTACCAATGAAAGCAAAAGAAATGGCAATAATATTAAATGTGCCCAAAGATAGATATAATGAATTACTAGAAACATTAAATAGATTAGAAGCAGATTTAAAAATAGTGAAAAATAAAAAAAATAGATACAAAATAAATGAACAAAAAATACTAGAAGGAACATATAGGAGAAATAGCAAGGGTTTTGGATTTGTAAAAATAGATGGAGAAGATGATGAAATATATATTTCAAAACAAAATTCAAATAAAGCATTTAATGGGGACAAAGTAATAATAAAAATAATAGAAGAAGCAAATAAAGATAGAAGCCGAGAAGGAAAAGTTATAAAAGTTATAGAACATGCTAAAAATACGGTTGTAGGAACATTTGAATTTAATAGAAACTTTGGCTTTGTTGTTCCAGATGACAAAAGCTTTGGAACTGATATATTTATATCAAAAGCAAATATTGGAAAAGCAAGAAATGGACATAAAGTTTTAGTAGAAATTACGAAATATCCAGAAGAAAATAGACATGCTGAAGGAAAAATCCTAGAGGTATTAGGTAGACCAAATGAAGCGGGAGTTGATATGTTATCTTTAATAAAAGAATATGGACTTCCATCAGTTTTTCCGGAAGAAGTTGTAAAAGAAGCCAAAAGTAAAGGCGATAAAATTGATAAAAATAAAATAAAAAACAGAATAGATTTAAGAGATAAAGAGATATTTACAATAGATGGAGAAGATGCCAAAGACTTAGATGATGCAGTTAGAGTGGAAAAATTGGAAGATGGAAATTATTTATTAGAAGTTCATATAGCAGATGTAAGTGAGTATGTAAAACAAGATTCTTTTTTGGACAAAGAAGCATATTTGAGAGGAACAAGTATTTATATGTTAGGTAGAGTTATACCAATGCTTCCGAGAGAGCTTTCTAATGGAATTTGTAGCTTAAACATGAATGAAGATAGATTTACTTTAAGTTGTTCAATGGTTATAAATGATAAGGGCGAAGTTGTAGATTCTAAAGTATACAAAGGCATAATTAGAGTTACAGAAAGAATGAATTATAATGATGTTCAAAAAATACTAGATAAATCTGATGAAAAGGTTTTAAAAAGATATGAAAAATATATTCCTCAATTTGAATTAATGGGAGAACTTGCGACTATTATAAAAAATAGAAGATTGGAAAAAGGATATATCAATTTAGATTTACCAGAAAGTAAAATCGAATTAGACCAAGACGGATGGGCTATTGATATTCACAAGTATGAAACACATTTTTCAAATGAAATAATTGAACAGTTTATGCTTACAGCTAATGAAACAATAGCAGAAAAATTTTACTGGTTAAATGCACCTTTTATATACAGAATACATGAAGAACCAGATATTGATAAAATAAAAGAAGCTAATAAGTTTTTATATAACATGAATTTAAAAATAAAAGCTAATAAAGACAAAATTCATTCGAAAGCATTTGCTATGGTTTTAGATGAGGTAAAAGGAAAAGAAGAAGAAAGAGTCGTATCAAATTTACTACTAAGAACTTTAAAACTTGCAAGATACAGTGATGAAAATATGGGACATTTCGGTATTGCAAGTAAGTATTATTGTCATTTTACATCACCAATTAGAAGATATCCTGATTTATTTATACACAGAATTATTTCATATTACTTAAAGTGTGGATATGATGTGGATAATGAATTCCTAGAAAAGTATAGAGTGCTTGCAAATCAAGCGGCAATCAATTCTTCTGAGAGAGAAAAAATTGCAACTAAAACTGAAAGAGAAGCTGATAAAATTAAAAAAGCAGAATTTATGGAGAAACATATTGGTGAAGAATATGAGGGAGTGGTTTCAAGTATTACTTCTTTTGGTATGTTTGTTGAATTGGAGAATACTGTTGAAGGTTTAGTTGGTTTTAGAGATATGGGAAATGAGTATTTTATTTATGACCAAGATAGGAAAATATTAGTCGGCGAAAATAGCAAAAAAACTTTTAAAATTGGTGATATTGTGAAAATCAGAGTGAAAAATGCCAGCAAAGAACTTAGACAAGTGGATTTTGAGATTGCTAAATAATGATGTTTACAAAATGTGGAAAGTATGGTATAAAAAATAGAGATAATACTAAAATGTAGGTGAATATAATGTTGAAAAATAAATTAAATATTAAAAATCAATATGAATTAGATAGAGAAGAAGAAAAAATAACAAAGCTTAAAGCAGCTAAACTATTTAAAGAAAATATATTAGATACATTTGAGGTAGGAACTTTTAAAGGTCTATCTCAAATACATAAATTTTTATTTGAAGATATTTACGATTTTGCTGGAAAAGTTAGAACTGAAAACATTGCAAAAGGAAATTTTCGATTTGCGTCAGCAATGTATCTAAATGAAGCTTTAGAAAAAATAGATAAAATGCCACAAGAAACTTTTGAACAAATAGTCGAAAAATATGTTGAAATGAATGTTGCCCATCCCTTTAAAGAAGGAAATGGAAGAAGTACAAGAATTTGGCTAGATTGTATTTTTAAGAAAAAACTAGGGAAATGCATTGATTGGAGCAAAGTCGATAAGCAAGATTATTTCCTGGCAATGGAACGAAGCCCTATTAAGGATTTGGAGATAAAGGAATTACTTAGAGGTGCTTTGACTGATAAAATTAATGATAGAGAAGTTTACATGAAAGGAATTGATGCTAGTTATGCTATTGAAGGGTATAGCGTTTTTAGCGTTGAAGATTTATAGTATGTTCACAATATAAAAAGTATAGAAAAAGTGTAAGACCACATTTCTATACTTTTTGTATTAATTTATTTTACCACAATCTTCCTACTAAAATCCAAATTCCCCCAAGAATCATTTTCAAATCCCAAAGTAAAAACATTAGTAGCTAAAATATCTTTATTCATCAAATTTATCAAATTTTTATTATTATTACTATCCATAAATTTTTTAACAGAAGTAACAATTTTAATTCCAGGATTACAATGTTTAATCTTACTTACTAAATCCTTTCCCTTATCATTAAATCCTAAAACTCTAACATAGGGCAAAACCTTTTTAGAAATATCAATATCCTTATTAGTAATTCCTAAAAGAGAATATAAAAGAATTCTTTTAATTCTAGTTTTAGTATATCTTTTAGAACAAACAATATTAATAAAATCGTAGGCAGTATTACAAGAAAGAGCAGCTTTTTTAATCAAATTTTCAAGGCCTTCTGAAACATCTGGAAGTTTTCTAATTTCGTCTAAACTCATCATACGTAAATTGTATAAAGCAATCTTTTCAAATTTTGAAAAATCTCTAACAAAATGGCCTTTATTAATTTCTTCTTTCAAAATGGTGTAAGAACTAGGAGTAAGAGCATCTTTGAGGTTAGCAGTTTTACCAGCTAAGAGCATATTTCTAATTGATGTACTACTACTAATTGTTCCAGTATAGTCAGTTGTTAAATGACCTGAAGATTTTCTAGGAATTAAAACAGGTTCAATCTTAGATTTATATTTTTTTAGGGCTTTCAAATATTCAATTCCTAAAATATTATTTGGTTCTGATAGGATATTTTTAAAAGAAAAATCTTTCAAATAGTTTAAAATGGCATTTTCTCTGGCTTTAGGAAAAGAAATACCTTTTGATAGCTCATCAGCTAAAAAAGTTTTAAACTCTTTAGGTTCTTCATATAAAACATTGGCGATTATATTTAATTTATTAAGTTCTTGGCATTCGGCTCCAAAAGAAATATGGTCAACTATTTTTAATAAATTCAAAATTTTTACAGCGCCATCGGCAAAGTTTTCAGCACTTGATACAGAGTAAAGACAAGGTAGTTCAAGAACTAGGTCAACTCCTCCAGCTATTGCCATTTCAGCTTTTGTCCATTTATCTACTATAGAGCTTTCACCACGTTGGGTAAAGTTTCCACCAATAATTGCTATTACATAGTCATCTTTTGTAAGTTCTTTAGATTTTAAAATGTGATATAGATGTCCATTATGAAATGGATTATATTCAGCAATAATACCTAATACCATAAAAATATTTCCTTTCAAAAAATTATGTTTATAATATCATAAAAACACTTAAAAATCAACAAAAAATTAACATTATCCTTTAATAAAAAATAAAAAGTGATATTCGAATTGATTATAACATATGTACATATATGTATTTCAAAAAAACACTTTTTTATGATAAAATTAAACAAAAATTTCAGGAGGAAATATTAAATGAAAAAACGGTTGAATACTTATTTGGCAATATCAATAACCACGTTTTGTAATTATCAATGTTTTTACTGCAAAGAAGGTGGTGAAAGTATTTCAAAGCATAGAGAGACAATTGAATTTTCAAAACTTAAACAAATTATTACTAATGCATATGATGTTGGGATTAAAAACTTTAGAATTACAGGTGGTGAGCCAACAGCAGTATCATATTTTGGAGAAATGGTTGAATTTATCATGAAGATGAGTGGAACTAAAATGAGAATTAATACAAATGGATATCAGCTTTTAAAATATATTGATGTTCTTACTAAATATAGAGAAAGAATAGATATTGTTTTTAGCGTAGATAGTATGTCTGAGTATATACAAGATGTTCATTTTCAAAAATTCCTTTCGAAAGAAGTTATTATTACAACTAAAATTCTCAAAGCAAAAAAAATTTCTGTAAGATATAATATTGTTGTAACCAAATTAAATGAGGACGAAGTAAGACCTTTAATTATGAAAGCAGTAGATGAACTGAAAGTGAATGTTAAGTTATTGGATTTGAACAAATTTCCAGAATATTTAGGATATGGCAATAAAATATGTGAACAAGAAGCTTTAAATTTTTGGAAAAAGCTTTTTGTTCAAATGAATAGATTTTATGATTTTTTAAACGAAATATCAACTAGTTCAAATTCAGAGTGGACAACAGGCCTTATAAGCAAAGGACATGGAATTCCAATGAGCTCATACTTCAGGGGTGAAAATTGGATACAAGTTAAAGATTCAGAAAGAGGAGCAAAGTATGCGGAATATTGTAAGACTAAATGTCCTTATTTTAAAAACAAAGATTGTCAAGAAGGTGTGTTTAGTCTGTTTTTATCATCAAATTTAGTGTTGCACTTATCAGGATGTAAAAATAGAAAATTGCAATTTAATTTGAATTTAGCTGAAGATGAACAAATTAAAAGTGCATTTGAAAATTTATTAAAGTTCATTTAATATTGTGCAAAAGCATGAAATATGTTGTATATTTCATGCTTTTGTGATATAAAATAAGTAAATTTGGAGAGGAGATATGTATGATAGATTTTGAATTATATCGAATTTTTGTAGCAGTAGCTAAAGAAAAAAATATAACAAAAGCAAGTGAAAAGTTAAATATTTCTCAGCCGGCAATTACAAAACAAATTAAAAATTTGGAAAACCAATTATCTATAAAGTTATTAATTAGGAAAAGCAAAGGGATAGAGCTGACATATGAGGGAGAAAAAATTTATGAGAAATTAAAAAATCCTATAGAAGAACTTAATAAAATAGATGAAAAAATTGGAAAAGAAAAGATAATTAATATTGGAACACACAATCATATGGGGAGTTGTGTGTTTGGAAATGCTATAAATGAATATTGTTTGAAATATCCAAATGTAAACTTGAATTTAGTATGTGAAGAGACAAAAGAAATGATAAAGAAGTTAAAAAATGGAGAATTAGATATTGTCTTTGCTAAAAAAGAGTTACAACAAGAAGAAAATGAAATTCAATATATTAAGATGGGATATTTACATGATGTAATTATTGCAAGCAAAAATTCTGAATTTGCAACCAATACATTAACTCTTGAAAACATAGAAAAACAAATTATATATGCGCCAAGGATTTACGCTCAGTCTGTAAATAGAATAAAGGAATTAACATTTGGAAAAGATTTAAAGTTAAAGAATAGTAGTTATAATACAATTTTGAAACTAGCAGGTTCTGGAAAGGCTTTGGGTCTTATAACAAAAGAATATGTAAATGAAGCTGATTATGATAAACTTGGACTTGTGGAAGTAAATACCGCAATTAACTTAGGAGAAATAGAATTTGGAATTTTTTACATGAAGCCTTTAAAATCTAAGGAATTAAATAATCTTATTAAAATTATCGAAAGTTATTTTTTGAAGTGAAATGAAGACATAAAATAGATTATTGACAACTTTTAATCAATATGATATAAAAAAATCATACAAATTATGAAAAGACCTAAAAATCCCGATTAAAAAAATAACATACGGGAAAAATATTTTTAGGAGGTAAGATTATGGAAAAAGTAAAAATTGTCCAATATGGATGTGGAAAGATGAGTGCATATACAATGAGATATGCCATCGAAAAAGGGTATGAAATTGTAGGAGCACTAGATATCAATCCAAAAGTAATTGGAAAAGACATCTCAGAAATTATCGGAAATAATTGTGAAGAAAAAGGAGTTATAGTATCTGATGTAAAAGATGCACGTAAGGTTTTAGAAGAAACAAGGCCAGACGTATGTATAGTTACAACAATGAGTTTAATAAGCGACTTGGATGAAGCATTAACTTTATGTGCTGAACTTGGAATAAATGCAATAACAACATGTGAAGAAGCATTTTATCCAGAAGCATCAAATCCTCGTTTAACAGAAAAATTAGATAGATTAGCAAAAGAAAATCATTGTACAATAACAGGAAGCGGATATCAGGATGTGTTTTGGGGAAATTTAATATATACACTTGCTGGTGCAACACACAAAATAACAAAAATAAAAGGAAGTTCATCATATAATGTTGAAGACTATGGAATAGCTCTTGCTCAAGTTCATGGTTCAGGAATGTCTTTAGAAGAATTTGATGAAAAGATAGCAGCAGCAGACAAAATAAGTGATGAAGAAAGACAAAAAATAATAGAAAGTGGAACATATACACCATCATATATGTGGAATGTTGTTCCATGGCTTGCAGACAAATTTGGATTTACAATAACATCAATGACACAAAAATGTGTACCAATAGTTGCTAAAGAAGATATTCATTCAAATACATTAAATATGGATATAAAGGCAGGAAATGCAACTGGAATGAGTGCAGTAGTTACAGCCGAAACTAAAGAAGGAGTTACAATAGAGGCAGAATGTATAGGAAAAGTATATGACAAAGATGATGTTGATACAAATGATTGGACTATATTTGGAGAGCCAGATACAAGGGTTGTTATAACAGAGCCAAAAACTGTTGAGCTTACTTGTGCAAGTATTGTAAATAGAATACCTGATTTGATAAAAGCGGAAGATGGATTTGTACCAACTTCTAGAATGGGAGCTTTGAAATATTAGAATTGTTTCATTGGGGCCCATTGGGACCGGTTCTTTTTGTTCCCATTCATTAATGGGAACAAAAAGAACCGGTCCCAATGGGCCTAATGGGCCTAATGCTCCCCAAAAAAGCTAGCTAATATAAGTCCTAAAATTAAACTTAAAATTGATATAACACCAGTAAAATCAAAAGAAAAACCGTGGGTATAAAATAAAAACCGAACCCAAAGTAAAACCTATTATTGCAAAGAAAGTTTGAGGATAAAATTTATCTAATAGAAATTTTGTTAATTTCATAAAAAAGATGCTACCTAAAAAAATCCCAATTAATAAAGGAAAAAGAAATGGCAAATAAATAATAGATACAGCATCTAAATAAAGCTCATAAATTCCTAAAAGCATTAAAATCAAAGTATTACTAACTCCTGGAATTATAATTCCGGCAGACATAAAAAATCCAGAAATTACTAAGAATAAAAAGTTATAATCTGTATCATTAAATTTTGAAATCTTTTGTTCTAAAATAACAAGAAAAATTCCAATCAAAAGTGTAATAAGTGTAAAAATTAAATAATAAGGCTTGAATTTTGTTTTAGATGTACTTTCTTTTATTAAAGATGGAATACTACCTAAAATTAAACCAATAAAAATAAATTTAATTTGTATAGGATAGGCAAAAAATAGGTATTTTAGAATATTTCCAAATAAAACAACCCCAATTATAGAACCGAGTCCGATTGGAAACAAATATTTAAAATTTTCTTTTATATTCTTAAAAAAACTTAAAACACAATCGAGTAAATTTTCATAAATTCCAAAAATAACGCATAAAACACCACTACTTATTCCAGGAAGAATGGCACCGGCGCCGATTAATATTCCTTGAAAAAAGCTTTTTATAAATCTCAAAAAATCAGCCTCCTTTTAAGAAAATATATGTAAAGTATAATAAAATATTCAAAGAACATTGACTAAAAATTAAAAAATAGGGTCAGGCACTTTTTATTTTTATTAACATATAATTGTGTAGAGAAAAATGGAGGTGCAGTATGTTATTTGGCATTTGTATGACTGGGTTTTTACAATTTTTAAAGACAGCCATATTGGTTGTTCGGATATATTACCGGAACAAATTTATTTCCAGAACAGTTAAGTCCTGAAGAAGAAAAAATAACTCTAGAAAAATTTGCGAAGCGGAGATGAAGAAGCAAGAAATATACTAATAGAAAGAAATTTAAGACTTGTAGTGCATGTATGTAAAAAATATTCAAATACAAAAGTTGACCAAGATGATTTGCTATCAATTGGAACTATTGGGCTAATAAAAGGGATTAATAGTTTTAAGCCAGAAAAAGGCTCAAAACTTTCTACATATGTTTCGAGATGTATTGATAATGAAATCCTTATGTATTTACGTTCTACCAAAAAGTTGAATGCCGAGGTATATTTAAATGAACCAATTGGTAAAGATAAAGATGATAATGTAATAACATTAGAGGAAGTTTTAGAAAATGATGATAAATGTATAGATGATGTTGTAGATACAAAAATGAAAATAAAAAAATTATATGGAAAGATAAAAGAAATTTTAAAAAATAGGGAAAGGACTATAATTGAACTTAGATTTGGACTAACAGGAGGAAAGCCAAAAACACAAAAAGAGATAGCAAAAATGATGGGAATTTCACGCTCTTATGTGTCTAGAATTGAAACAAAAGCTATTGAAAAATTGGCTGAAGAATTTAAAGAATAGGTAAAAAAAATATGAAACTAAGAAAAATAGTTTCATATTTTTTTGTGAATTAAAGATATTATACTTTTCATTAAAAACTATTGTAGTTTCGAAAAAGTTATGATAAAATACCCAAAGAAAATGAAAAAAGAAAGGAAGATTTAAAATGTCAGAAGCAAAATATAAACGTGTTTTACTAAAATTAAGTGGAGAAGCACTAGCAGGAAATGACAAAACAGGAATAAACATAGAAGTAGTAGGAGCAATATGTGATAAAATAAAAGAAGTAGTTGAAATGGGAGTTGAAGTAGCAATTGTCGTAGGCGGAGGAAATTTCTGGAGAGGCAGAAGAAATGGAGAGCAAATGGAGAAGACAACAGCAGACTACATGGGAATGCTAGCAACAGCAATGAATGCATTAGCATTGCAAGATGCAATTGAATCAAGAGGAATATATACAAGAGTACAAACAGCCATCGAAATGAGAGAAATTGCTGAACCATTTATAAAAAGAAAAGCAATAAAACACTTAGGTAGAGGTAGAGTAGTTATATTTGCATGTGGTACAGGTCATCCATTCTTTTCAACAGATACAGGAGCAGCTTTGAGAGCAGCTGAAATAGAAGCTGATGCAATATTACTTGGAAAAGCAATAGATGCAGTATATTCAGCAGACCCAAAATTAGACCCAACAGCTGTAAAATATGATGAAATAACATATCAAGAAGTATTAAATAAAGATTTAAAAGTAATGGATTCAACAGCAACAGCATTATGCAAAGATAACAATATTCCACTTGTAGTATTTGGAATAGCAGACCCTGAAAACATAGTAAGAGCTGTTAAAGGCGAAAAAATAGGAACAATAGTAAAATAATGTACGTTTGGGACCGGTTCTTAAAAGAACATTGTTCACAAAAGAACTGGTCCCAAAAGAACAAAAAGAAAGGAAAGATATTATTATGGATTATAACAGTGTAAAAGAAAAAATGAACAAATCAATTGATAATTTAAGAGAAAAATTTGCAGAAGTAAGAGCTGGAAGAGCAAATCCAGCAATATTAAATAAAGTAAGAATAGATTACTATGGAACACCAACACCAATAAATCAAGTAGCAGGTGTATCAGTTCCAGAAGCCAGAATGATAGTAATTCAACCTTGGGATATATCTGTTTTAAAAGATATTGAAAAAGCAATTTTAACTTCAGATATAGGAATAAACCCAAATAATGATGGAAAAGTAATAAGACTTACTTTCCCAGAATTGACAGAAGAAAGAAGAAAAGAATTAGTAAAAGATATCAAAAAAATGGCTGAAGAATGCAAAGTAGCAGTTAGAAATACCAGAAGAGACGGAATAGACCAAGCCAAAAAAGAACAAAAAGATGGAGAAATGACAGAAGATGATTTAAAACAAGCGGAAAGCAAAATTCAAGAATTAACAGATAAAGCAATAGAAGAAATTGATAAAGTTTTAGCAAACAAAGAAAATGAAATACTTTCAATATAAGTGTTAAAGAAAAAAGGGATGTAATGTATGGATTTTAAGACCGAATTAGCAAAAGACCAAGAAATAGTAAATAGTGAGTTAAAAAAATATTTAAGAAAACAAAATTGCAAAGAGCGAATTTTAAATGAAGCTATGGAATATAGTTTAATGGCAGGAGGAAAAAGACTAAGACCAATTCTTGTTTTAGAAACATTTAAATTATTTAATGAAAATTTAGAAAAAATTATGCCATATGCTATAAGTATTGAAATGGTACATAATGCGTCACTAATTCATGATGATTTACCAGGAATAGACAATGATGATTTTAGGCATGGAAAACCAACAAATCATAAAAAATTTAATGAGGCAACAGCAATCCTAGCAGGAGATGGACTTTTTAATTATGCTTATATTGTGATAAGTAATAATTTACAAAAAACAGAGGATATGCAAGAATTAAAAAGAAAGCTTGAAATATTTAATGAATTTTCAGTTGCAACAGATAGAATGCTAGCTGGAGAATATTTAGATACAGAATTTGAAGGAAAAGAAATTTCGGCAAATGACCTTGAATATATCCATGAAAATAAAACAGGTGCATATTTAAAGTTATGCGCAAGAATGGGTGCTATCTTAGGTGGTGCAACAGAAAAAGAGCTAGAGAAAATAACGACATATGCAGAAAAAATAGGTTTAGCATTTCAAATAAAAGATGATATATTATCTGAAATCGGAGATGAAAAAATTACAGGTAAACCTGTTGGAAATGATAAAGAAAAGCAAAAATGTACATATGTATCTGAATATGGTCTAGAAAGAGCTAAAGAAATATTACATTTAATTACAAATGAAGCAATATCAGAGCTAGAGGAATTTGGTCAAAAAGCTGAGTTTTTACAAAATTTAGCCAAATATATTGAAACAAGAAATAAATAAGGGGTTTTTATAGATGGAATTTAATAAAGAAGAACTACCAAAGCATATAGCAATTATAATGGACGGAAATAGACGTTGGGCAAGAGCAAAAGGAATGCCAGTAGCTTTTGGTCATAAAGAGGGGGCAAAAGTTTTAGAGAAAATTGTAAGACATGCAAATGAAATAGGTTTAGAATATATTACAGTATATGCATTTTCAACGGAAAATTGGAAGAGAGCAGAAGAAGAAGTAAAAAGCTTAATGCTAATACTACAAAATTATTTAGAACATTATGCAAAAGTTGCTGATTCTGAAAATATAAAGATACAATTTTTAGGAGATACAACAGCTTTAAATGAAAAAATGCAAGAAAAAATAAAAGAATGTATCGAAAGAACAAAAGACAATACAGGTGTTCATTTTAATATTGCATTAAATTATGGAGGTAGAGCAGAGCTTGTAAAAGCGGCAAAAGAAATAGCCGAAGATATCGAAAATAAAAAAATTTCGATTGAAGATATAAATGAAGATTTAATACAAAGCAAATTGTATACAGCTGGTCAGCCAGACCCAGACTTGGTAATAAGAACAAGTGGGGAAATGAGAACTAGCAATTTCTTACCTTGGCAAATTGCTTATTCAGAATTTTTATTTGTAGATAAAAAATGGCCAGATTTTAATGAAGAAGATTTAGACAATGCAATAATTGAATATCAAAAAAGAACAAGAAGATTAGGAAAATAAAAAAGGTGAAAAATATGGATTTAAAAAGAATTTTAACCACAGTATTTGGACTTCCAATAGTAGCATTACTATTTGTACTTGGAAACCAATATGTAATAGGAATAGCAGTATTAATTGCAAGCATAATTAGTATGTATGAATATTTTGAAGCAGTAAAAAAGGTTTCAAAACCAATACAGTGGGTAGGATATTTAGCTAATATATATATAATAGGGGCAATGTTTTTAGAAACTGAAAAATTACTACATTTGGTAGCACTTTCAATACCAATTATAATGTTAATATTATTTTTGAATGTGATTTTTACAGATATGAAAATAACATTTAAAGATGTAGCATATACATTAGTAGGGATTATGTATGTACCATTTTTCTTTATGTTTTTAGAATTAATAAGAAAAATTGAAAATGGAAAAATTTTATTTGCATATACATTTGTTGTATCATGGTCAACAGATATATTTGCATATTTAATTGGAAAACATTTTGGAAAACATAAATTTAGTAAGATAAGTCCTAAAAAATCAATAGAAGGATGTGTAGCAGGAGCGATAGGAGCAGTTATTATTTCTGTAATTTATATGGTAATATCAAATAAATTCTGGGGAACAGAGTTTTCTTATGGAATGATTGCTTTGATAAGTTTAGGATTAAGTTTGCTTAGTCAAGTTGGAGATTTTGTTGCATCATCAGTAAAAAGATTTGTTGATGTAAAAGATTATGGAAATTTATTACCAGGTCATGGTGGAATGTTAGATAGATTAGATAGTTTAATATTTATTGCACCATTTTTGTATATGATATTTACTATATAGTGCCCAAAAGGGACCGGGTCTTTTTTGTCCCGAAATGCACGAAATGTGCGAAATGGACCGGTTCTTTTGAGAACATGTCCACAAAAGAACCGGTCCCAAAAGAACAAAATGGAGGGAATAATGCTTGGATTTATTTTATCAGCAATAAAAATAATATTTTTGCTTGGATTTTTAATATTTATACACGAAGGAGGACACTTCACAGTTGCAAAGCTATGTAAAGTAAAAGTTAATCAGTTTGCGATAGGTTTTGGTCCTGAATTAATATCTAAACAAAAAGGAGAAACTAAATATGCTTTGCGTGCAATACCACTAGGTGGATTTGTAAGTATGGAGGGAGAAGAACAGGCATCAGATAAAAAAGGAGCGTTTAATAAAGCAAGCATCCCAAAAAGAATTGCGATAGTTGCAGCGGGGGCAATTGTAAATATTATATTTGGCTTGATAGTTTACTTTATATTAGTTGCGATAATATATGGAAATTTACAAACAGCATGTAAGGCAACAATAGGTTTTTCAGGGGCTTTGCTTGATAGTATAAAAATGATTTTTACAGGTCAAGTTGGAGCAGATGACCTAACTGGTCCAGTTGGAATATCTAGATTGGTTTCAAGCACATCAGGTATAAAAGAATATTTATATATAATGGCAGTAGTATCGGTGTCACTTGGAGTTACAAATTTATTACCAGTTCCGGCTTTAGATGGCGGAAAAATATCATTACTTATTATAGAGGCAATAAGAAGAAAACCTATAAGTGATAAAGTACAAATTGAGTTACAACTATTGGGATTTTCGGCTTTAATTGCTTTATCTATATTTGTAACTTATAATGATATTAGTAGGATTTTTAAATAATTTTACATTGAAATCTTTTTCATTTGGACCGTATCACTTTGTAAAATGATACGGTCCAAATGGAAAACAATAGTAGTAGATTATAGGAGGAAAAATGACAGAATTTAAATCAGGATTTGTATCGATTTGTCGGAAGAACAAATGTAGGAAAATCAACATTAATAAATTTGTTAGTTGGAGAAAAAATTGCCGCAATAGCAAATAAAGTTCAAACTACAAGGACACAAATAAAGGGAATTGTAAATAGAGAAAATTCACAAATTATATTTATAGATACCCCAGGAATACATAAGCCAAAGACAAAATTAAATGAAAATATGATAGAATTATCGTGGGATGCAATTTCGAACTCAGATGTTATTTTATTTTTAATAGAGGCAGATAGTAAAGAAATTGGTCGCGGGGACATGAAAATAATTGAAAAAATAAAAGAAGCAAATAAGAAATGCATTTTAATAATAAATAAAATAGATTTGGTAAATAAAGAAGATTTAGCTAAAATAATAGATTTATACAAAAATGAATATGATTTTTCCGCAATAATTCCAATTTCGGCAGTAAAGGCAAAATATAAAGAAACTGTGCTTGATGAAATTGAAAAAAATTTGAAACCAGGTCCGATGTATTATGATAAAGAGGAATATACAGACCAAACGTTAAGACAACTTGCAGAAGAAACTATAAGAGAAAAGGCTTTAATTTTGCTAAAAGATGAAGTCCCACACGGGATTTTTGTACAAGTAGAAAAAATGAAACTGAAAAAAACTCAAAAAAATGAGAATATATATAATATTGAGGCAACAATTTATTGCCTAAGGAATTCACATAAAGGAATTATAATTGGAAAAAACGGGGAAATGCTTAAAAGAATTGGCACGATGGCAAGAAAAGATATGGAGCAAAATTTTGGAACCAAAGTTAATTTAAAAACTTGGGTTAAAGTTAAAGAAGATTGGATGAATAACGAAAAATTTTTTAATGAATAAAATACATAGGAATGGAGAAAATAACCTAAGAAGGAAGTGGTCGTTATGATAAAAGACATAGCTTGGAATATGTTCAAATCAACAGGAAATGTTGATACGTTTTTAGAAATGAAACAAATTGAGAATATACAAAATAATTTAGCTAATGTTCAAAAGGTGGAAACAAATGGGAATAGTAAAAACGAAGGGAATAATAATAGCAGAAAGTAACATGGGGGACTTTGACAAAATGCTTACAATACTCACACCAGGTCTTCGGTAAAATATCATGTGCAGCTAAAGGCGCGAGAAGGCAAAACAGTGCTCTTTTGGCTGCAACTGGTTTTTTATGCTTTGGAGAATATATTTTGTATAAGTCGCAAGATAATTATTCTATAAATTCTTGTGATATTATTGAAATGTTTTACAATATTAGAACAGATTTAGACAAAATTAAATATGCTGTACATATTACTAAGATAATTCAAGATGTTACAACTGAAAATGAAAATAGTTATAAAATTTTACAACTTTATTTGAATACTTTATATATGATTTCTGAAACTAATAAGGACATGGATTTTATTTTAAGTGTTTTTAAGATAAAATTATTGTGCTTTCTAGGTTTTAAGCCTAGAGTTAATGAATGCGTCAATTGTGGAGAAAAGGAGTGTTTAAATCATTTTAGTATTAAAGATAATGGTGTTAAATGTGAAGAATGCTATAGACAAGATAAAAGTTCTATTAGCATTAGTAAAAGTACTTTGACGGCTTTAAATTTTATTGTTTCGGCTCCTTGTAAAAAAGTTTTTGGTTTTAATTTGAAAGATGATAGTTTAGTAGAATTAAAGCTTTTAAGCAAAATTTATTTTAATGAGAAAATTGAAAAGGATTATAAACTAGATGATATGTGGTAAAAAAGGTTAAGATCCAGTTATTTTTATACTGGAACTTAACTTTACATTTAAGGTTAAAAAAATTTGTGAAAAAGTTTTGCAATAGGTATTGACAAATTTGAAAATAAATAATATAATACAAAATGTCGTAAGGACAAATGCCAGTTTATATGCAGATGTGGCGGAACTGGTAGACGCACAGGACTTAAAATCCTGCGGTTGAATAAACCGTGCCGGTTCGATTCCGGCCATCTGCACCACACTTATAGCAAGGGTTTCAAGATATTAATCCCTTGCTATTGTGTTTTAAAAATGTGCAAAGTTCTAACACTTTTCTAAATTTTGAAAAGCTAGAAATATATTATTATTTAAGCAAATTACCTAAATAGCCAGTTGGGTAATTTGTTTTTCTTTCGTATCTAAAAGTTTGTTTTCAATTACATTTGCAGAAATTCTTTTATTTTCCACATCTGCATGAGCATATCTTAGAGTAGTTTGAAAATTAGAATGACCTAGCCATATTTGTATATCTTTTAATGGTACACCATTTCTTACAAGCAAAGTTCCACAACTATGCCTTAAATCGTGTAATCTAATATGCCTTAAATTATTGCTATCCAGTATTTCACTAAATTTTTGAGAAAGGAAACCTGGTTTCATCAATTCTCCATTTTCCATTAAGCAAATATATTCGCTATAATCATTAATATAAGTATTTCCAAAGAACTTTTTATTTTCCTCATACTTATTTTTATATTTTTCCAGTAAATCAGCAATAAAATCAAATAAAGGTAAAGTTCTATAACCAGAATCGCTTTTTGATCTATCTTTGAATATAAATTGTGTAACACCATCAATTTTTCCTCTGCCTACAGTATGCCTAATTGTTAAAGTCTTATCTTTAAAATCAATTGCATTCCATTTAATACCTATAACTTCTTCACGCCTTAATCCATATACACCTGCAATAATTACTGGTAGTTCAATAGGTGTAGTTTTTATAATTTCCATTAGATTTAATAATTCATCTTGTGTATAATAATCAGCTGTGTATTCCTTTGTTTTGATTGACTCTAATTTAGTAGCAGGGTTACTATCAATTATTTCATTGATAACTGCTCCTTTTAATGCTTTACTAATATTAGCCCTATAATGTTTTATAGTATTGCTAGATAGTCCTTCGCTAAAAAGCAAATCAAAGAAATCTTGAATATGTTTAGGTTTTAAATCAACTAATTTTATTTTCTTTGCTTTAAAGTATTTGTATAATCTCCATTTAATAACTTGTTCATAGCCAATATAAGTTGTTTGTTCAACTTTTCCTTTTTGTTTTTCTAGCCATTCCAGCATATAATCACAAAAGAGAATGTTTTGGTATTTATCATAAATATTTGGATCTCTTAATTTTATTTTTGACTTTTGTTCATATTCAATTTTAAATTGTTCTAATTTTTCTTCAGCCTTTTTCTTATTGCCCTTTATAGTATAACCTGTTGGAATCCATTTCGGTTTTCTTTTTCCATAGTCATCATATAAATTTAAAACAGCATAATAAAGACCTTTCTTTTTCTGTAAGCTACCTGTTATCATTTTACTCCTTTCCGTTGTAACAGTTTATATTTAACTTATCATTGATATTTTAAAGTATTATACCATGATAAGAAAAAAATTCCTACTGTTCTGCCATCATATATTTGATAACATTAACTTTAGGAATTTTATATTCTCTGCCAACTTTTTTACTTTTAATTTTCTTTTCTCTTAACATACGATATGCAAGAGTATTACTAATACCACCTAACATTTTTCTCATTTGCACAAGATTAACAATGTCTGGGTAGTCTGTAAACATTAAAGTATAGGTTTCTTTCATGTCAGCCATATTTTTATACTTCCTTTGCTAAAATTCAAAATAAAAAAGACCTATTCTGCAATAGGACTAATTAAATACTATAACAATATTTTTTCTTGTATTTCTGTGTTGGTATTTTAATATTCATATTTATTGATTTTGGAACATCTGAACCAACATTTAATCTTCTATCTATAATTAAATTACCTTTACTATTTCTATGATAAGCACTTGAATTCCATTTTCTATATGCTAAATCACTCATTTCAGAAGAATAAGATAACTCTTTACTTGCTTCAATATGTTGCTGTTTAACAAATTCATATAATTGTTTATCAGATTCACTTTGTCTTTTGTTTCTAATCCAGTCTCTTTTTGCAATTTTACGATTTTCTCTACTTGTTTGAGCTCTATATTCTTTTTCCTGAATGTATCTTGTATCGCTTTTGATTACCTTTGTTATATAAGATGGATTAACATTTAATTCTTTTGCAATATTAGTTGGTTTATCATGTTCATTATAATACTTATCTAGTATATAGTTCTTGTTATCTATATTAATCACAACCTTTCAAGTAATTTGGTAAAATTTTTGTCTACATATTTTTTATACAAGTATAGCACTTGACATTTTATATTAATTGCTGTAATATATTATTATATTTCAACTATTAATATTTGATACTATTATAATGTAATAATTGTAATATGCCAATATATTACTTTAAAATTTTATAAAAAATTTAAGGAGATACAAATTATGGAATTTAATTTTAAAAGCAATAGTCCATATTCATATATGAGATATGGCGGTTATCAAGGAAAATATAAGGAAAATGAATACTATCTTGTACCAAAACCAGAGGAATCTATCAACATTAGAGAAGTATATGATATGTTTAGTCAAATCGATTCAGCTCTCGTTGACTTATTAAATATGGGAAAAATATGTACTGATCTTGAAACAGATACAGCAAAATTCACTTGTGCTTATACATTTGTAGAAAAATATGGATTGTTAGGTTTTATGGTTGAAGCACCAATTAATCCAGATTTTATGCTAAATGATGAAGTAACATTAAAAGAAAATAATTTTATTAGTAAAAAGCATACAATGAAAATGAAAGATTATTTTGAATTATTCTTTCCATTTGCAACAAATGATGAGATGAGTTATACAATAACAAATGGTAAGGTCATTATAGAAACGAATTCGGATTTACAAAGAATGTTAAATAGTTCTTCACTTAATAATCAATTAATCTATTCTAGTTTTTATTGTGAAAAAATTGATTGGATTATAGATTATGCAAAAAAGATGTATAATATATTTAAAAAAGCAATAGATTTATCAAACAATAATATGTATGACTTTGATGAATATGCAGCAAAAGAAACTATAAATAATTATTATTTCTCTGGTATACCTTATAAAATTAATATGTATGGGAATACTCCAGAGATATGTTGGCAACCTAATTCATTAAAACAAGCATTAGATATGTCATTTGGTTTTATGCTTTGCAGTAATCAAAATCCTTTAAAAATATGTAAGCATTGTGGCAAAGTATTTTATGCTAAAAATCCTAAAGCTGAATATGATAGTAGCCAATGTAGAAATCAAGCAAATGTATATAAAAGTAGAAATAAAAATAAAGCTGATTAAAAATAATTGTTGAAATTGTAGAAAAAGCATTGTTTTTAAAATAAAATTCAAGTATAATAAATCCATCCTTTTCAAAGGAAATCTTTGAGAAAGGAGGTGAACATCTTGAGTTCTTTCGATTTAATTTGGCGATTAATTGTTTTATTATTACTTAGTAATAGTAAAAATGATGAAAACCAAAATTCTCAAGATTAGTACAAACTAATCAAAGGCAGTCTGGTCAACTGCCTTTATTTTTTGCAAAAAAAATGAGATATGCGGTCAACATATCTCTGTGAACATTCGAGTTCTTCGATTTATTCTCTTGCTTAAGCTAAATATAGTATACTATATTTTTTATTATATGTCAAATGTTTTTTTAAAATTCACTTTTTAACCTATTTTTTGAAATTTTTTCTCATATCTGCTAATAAATCATTAATATCTATTCCTAAAACATAAGCTAATCCAAACAATTCATAATCTTTGACAGTTCTTTTATTATTTTCAATATCATATAAACTGTGCTTATGAATACTAATACCCATTAATTCTAATTTTGCAGATAGTTTTTCATAAGATAAATCTTTTTCCATTCGATATTCTTTTAGCAATCTTCCAATTACATTCATATTTCCATCAAATCTTGCAATCAATGACATATTTATTCCCACTTTCATTATCTATATGTATTGATTTTAATATTTTTTATGTTATATTTATAAGTGTTAACACTTTAATATAATTCTATACACTTATAAAAAAGGAGTAGCACACAATGGAACAAACGAATAAAGACTTTTCTGTACCATATTATATAGTTGAAGGAATTGTAGACTATGTTGAACTGACCGCAAAAGGTTATTCTAAATGCATGAAATGGGAAAATATAAAAGCACTATTAAGATTGGCTGTTGTCAATAATAGGCTAACAAATGAACAAGCGCAGTTTTTAGAGTGGAAATTTTACAAAGAATCTCCAACTTGCAAATTATGTTAAATTGTAGTATAATAGAAAGTGATATAGGTATGTCCTGTGTCGATTACCCAGTTTTCACTAATTAGTGAGAGGGATTTCCTCTATCTTTTTAGTTTTACATATAAAAACCAAAACACATCAAAAAATATGGAGGTATTCAAAATGAAACGAATGGAATTAAAAATCACTTTAACATTTGCAATTATGTTTGTTGTGGGTGTTGTCATCAGCGGGATTTATAGTGTTGTATCTAACCAATCAGGTTTTTTCACAGTTGAAGTAATGGCAGATGGTTTGTTTACTGCACTTGCTTATCTGGGTTATGTCTGGATTAACACAAGACGGCATCAGTTGTTAGTTTGTCTTGGAGTTGCCTGCATAGGATTTATGTTTTTATTTGTATTATTTTCTTCTGAGGGAGTTTCAGGTGCATTTAGTGGTTGGAATTGGAAAGATACAGTTATGTGTGTCTATTATATTGTTTCATACCAGATAGCCAGTTACCAGGGTAAGAAACTTCTTGAAGAAGACAAAGAAAATATAAACATTACTATTAACTTGCACGGCAATGATTGTGTTATAACCCCTGAAGATGTAGAGGTTACACGTAACTAATTCCTGTTTCAAAAAAGTAAATTTATTCTTTTCCTCTTTCCATGTAAAGAAAGAGGTTTCTTTTTTATATTTCTAAATCCAATTCTCTTTCTCTGTCTTCTTTTTTTAGCTGCTTTTCTGGGTCAATAAAAGTATTAGTTTGTTTTTCAAAATCTTTAATTAGTTGTTTTGATTCTCCAATATCAAATCTATGACAAATCCAATCAATAAATTTTTCAACAGTTTCATAGAATTTATTAACTATTTTGTGTAAATGGCTATTTTCCTTTTCTAATGTTTTAATTTGATGTTTGTATTTATATTCTATGTTAAATTCTTTTTCTTTAAATTCATTTTCTAATTCATATTTTCTATTATTAAATTCAAAATCAAGATTATTGCTTTTCATTTTATAATCGTGTTCTAATTCTTGTACTCTATTATTCAAAGCTTTATTATCAGCAATAATTGAATCTCTTTCTCTTGGGTATTTTTCAGCTTCATTAGTCACTTTGGATTGCTTTGATAATTCTTTATGCAATGATAAATTTTCTGCATGTAATTCTTTAATTAAATCATCTTTAGGTTTTATAATTTTTTCTAAAATTATTTCATCTCTTTTTTTAGATAATCTGTTTACTTTGATATCAGTAATATCAGGAGTATCTGGTAACTATAATTTTATATTATTCAATACTTTTTTAGTATTTTCATAATTTGTAATTTGCTTATATTCTGCAATAGTATAATGCTTTCTATTTGTATCTTCAACGAACATTCCTCTTTCTAAATCAAAGCCTTTTGATTTTACATGATTAAAGTAAGTATCTTGTAGCTTTCTGTAACTATCTCTTCCTTTCCAAAAATCTCTTGCACATATTTTATCAATTTCTTTTCCTTCTTTATCTTTTGTATGAACTACAGGAACAAACATTAAGTGCATATGTGGTGCTCCTTCATCAAGATGCACTACTGCTGATATTATATTCTTTTCTCCTAGATTTTTATAATCACAAATAAATTTATAGCATTCATCAAAATATCTTTTTGTTTCTTTCTCTCCAATTCTATCAAAGAATGCCTGGTCAGAAGTAAATACCATTTGGCACATTATTATACTATTGCTACGAAGATGACATTGTAAATTATTTTCTTTCAAATACTTATCAAATTCTTTTGTATATGTCTGTTCATTTTTCTTAATATAATAATTCAAATGCGTTCTTGTTGGATCAATATCTTTATTAGTATGATTTTTTGCTTTTCTATCATTGTGAGTTCCTTTTCCATTTACTTCTGCTCTTGTTAATTTTTCATTTCTTACGATAGCATAACTCATATCTCCTTGCACCTCCTTTTTCGCATAAGATATTGTTTCAATGTCTAACACACTAGACAAACAAAGTTTGTCTGTGTGGCAGGGAAAATTAAATTTTTCCCCACACCCCTTTGCCTAAAAAATGCTAATTACATTTTTTAGGTTTTTTCATAAAAATGCTTGTCGCAATTTTTATGAAATCCTAGCAAGAAAAATAAATTTTCCTTACTAGGTTCACTTTAGTGACTACCAAGTAGAAACCAGAGGGAGAGAGCTAAAGTGAATTAGGTGTAATAATCCCATTTGTAAAAAATAGAATTATTACACCTATATAAGCTGAAACCGTCGGTCGTTCGCCTCGTTTCATAGGTAGTCTAGTAAGCAGTAATATTACTACTATAATTGCTGATACTTCTATAAAAGAAATATCTTTGTTCATACTTGCCCAAACTTTTTACAATTACAAATCCATTTCAAGTTTTGCCACCGAATACTCTTTAATTTATTGTGAGTTTTTGTTCTAAAATCTCACTTACGCACTTTGTATAATTAGACTGCTTATACAAATACGAATGGACTTTATAGCATCGGCTCATCACACCAAACACTTTTTAAGAGGTGTTGCATTTCTCTTTGCACGACAAAAAAGCCCCTTTGTAGTTTTTATTTCTACAAAGGGACTTTGTCGATAATTTTCTTATTTAGTTTGCTCTCACAATCGCTTTGTAGCGATTTTAAATTAGAGAGAGTATAGTTAATAACTTATTTTCTATCAAATTTTTCTATATAAAATTGTTCTATATGTTTTCCTAAAAAATCAACATATTCTTTTAATAATTTCAAACTATCTTCTATTACATTTTTTATTTCAGTACTTGATTTTGATTGTCTAGCTCCATAAGATATTAATCCACTTTTATGATACTCTGGAAGTGATACGGTATTTAATGGTGAAAAGCTATGTGTTAACTGATTCCTTAAATTTTCCATCTCTTTATAAACTGGATTTGTTTGTATATATATCAAATATTTATACAATTTTTCATCATTTATTTTTAGATATTTTATCACACGGGATATTATATCTTTCTCATAATGATTTATTCCTAGATTATATAAGTTGCTTATAATATGTATAGTTCTTTCAAAATTACTTTTTATTTCAAACAAATTCTACTAAAATAATTAAAATAATACTTATTGATATAGTCTATTTCTTGATATTTCTTTTCATTGAGGTAAATTTCTCTATATTCTGGAATATCTTTATTATAATAATTGCAAGCTAATATATATGGAATCTCTATATTTAACATAGTGAAATTAAATTCATTTATCCAAGGTAAAACATTCTCATAATAATCTAATTCATCACCATAACAAGGATCATTTTGTATCTCATATTTTACTTGTATTCTTATTTTCTCAACATCTTTTGTAATTTTATGTGCTTCTTCTACCTCAGGAAATTGAAAATAGTTATATATACTTTTCATAAATTTTACTCCTTGTTAAAAATATTTTTTCAGTTTGTCAGTTATATCTATATAATATAGGTTATACTTACTAGTATCTTTCTCTTGGCAAAAGTTATTAATGCTTTTTAATAATTCGTCGTCAAAGAAGAGTTTTACTTTATAGCTTTCTACTATTAATAACTGAATGGCTTGTTCTTTATTCTTATTATTCACTATCATGCCCATTAAATCTATAATATTTAATGCTACTTCTTTTTGAACTTTATATGTTTCTAATTTCTTATTATTTCTTTGTTCTAATCCTTTTGAAAAATAGCCTCCTATAAAAACTGTTATAATTAAAGTTATTAAAGATTGAATTAGAGTATCATTTGAAATTTCAGTAGTTGCAAGCTTAACAATCAAATCATATAAAAGATAAGCAAAAAATGCAAATAGTCCCATACCAAATATTATAGCAATTACAGAGTATATCCAATATCCCTTTTGTGTTTCTTTCATATAATCAGTCCTTTCCTAGAATTTATTAATATATAACATATTTTAATAAAAAAGTCTAATATTATAAAAATATCAATAATAAGTTAGACTGTTATTCTATCAAAAGTTCTAACATAGTTCTAACACTTAATTCAAAATTTTAGAAAAGGAATTTTTGGTTTGTTATTGCATATTTAACAATACTTGTGCTATAATCTCCTACAGAGAAGCTAAATAGGCCAATTATCAAAAGAGATTAATTGATGTTATCTAATGGTAAAAAACAGATGGCGTAAAATTTTTAAAATCCTGCGGTTGAATAAACCGTGCCGGTTCGATTCCGGCCATCTGCACCATAAGAGCATCAAGGTTTTGAGAAAATTAACCTTGATGCTTTTATAATAAAATTACTAGAAATTTCTAACAGATTTCTAACAATTTGAGATATTTTCTAATTTAGATGTATTAGAGTCCAGATCTAATATATCTTTTTTTATGTCTTTATTTTCAGTATTATTTTTAAATGCAAATTTAGAAACTTATGAATCAGCTTACGAAACATTCTTCTTTGCTTATGGTTTTGAAATTTTAAAAGATTTAGATGAAGATTATAAATTTGAACTTAAGGGGAAATACGAAAATGATGAAGTATATTTAAAACAGATGGAGAAAATTATTAGATAGCTTCAAGAATAATACAATGCTTGTTTCAATGATAGATACACATGAGTATGACTCAAAAACTACCCAAGAAACTACCCAAGAAAAATTTGAAAATATACTAGAATAAAAATAGTAAATGTGATAAAATGTAGAAGAAAATAAAATTAAGGAATTTAAAATATGATAAAAGATATAATCAAATATGGCGAAGCAGAAGTTACATATAAGAACAAAGAAGCTTTATCTAAAAAGCCTATATTATATAATTTGTTTTGGGAAACAACATTAAGGTGTAATGCAAAATGCAAACATTGTGGTAGTAGAGCTGGTGAAGATTGTAATTTTAAAGATGAATTAACTACAGAAGAAATTGAAAATGCATTACAAAGCATCGCAAATAAATATAATGCAAATGAAATTTTGCTAAACATTACTGGTGGAGAGCCACTTGTAAGAAAAGACCTTTTTGAAGTAATGAAATTTGCAAGAAATTTAGGTTATCATTGGGGTATGACAACAAATGCTATGCTTATAAATGATGAGAATATAGAAAAAATGAAAGAAACAGGAATGACTACAATATCAATAAGTTTAGACGGCCTAGAAAAATCACATGATGAGTTTAGAGGTGTAAAAGGTTCTTTTGTTAAAATAATAGAGAATATCAAAAGATTAAAACAAGCTAATTTTCTTAACTATTTGCAAATAACTACTGTTGTAAATAAATTAAATATTGAAGAATTAGAAGAAATGTATCAAAAAATGAAAGAGCTTCAAATTAATTCTTGGCGAATGGTAAACATGGATCCAATAGGTAGAGCTCAAGACAATAGCGAATTAGCACTTGATAAAGAAGATTATAAATACTTATTAGATTTTATTAAAGACAAGAAGAAAAAATCAAAGTTTGATGTTACTTATGGATGTACACATTTTGTTGGTATGAAGTACGAAAAAGAAGTAAGAAATCATATGTTTTTCTGTGTAACAGGATTTACAACAGGAAGTATTCTATACAATGGAGATATTTATGTTTGCCCAAGTGTTGAAAGAAGAAAAGAATTAGTACAAGGCAATGTTAAGAAGGATGATTTTGTTGATGTTTGGGAAAATAGATTTAAATGGTTTAGAGATTTAGACAAGCTAAAATGTAGAGAATGTGAAAACTGCAAAGATTGGAAATATTGCAGCGGAGATTCTTTGGATACATGGGATTTTAATAATAATCGACCTAAATTATGTTTAAGTAAAATGTTAGAAGGAGATGCTTGAAAATGAAAAAATTAAAAAAAGTATTTATGAGCTTTGGAGTTTTTATTACCGGACTAATTTCGAAAGTATCAGCAGTATCAATCAGTGAACAAACAAAATATGGAGTATTTGACCCAAGAATGGTAGAAGATAAATATGGAGTTTTTGAGCCAACAATGGGAGAAAAGATTTCAGGTATAGGGAAATTTGCAATCCCAATTGTATTGTTTGTTATAGGATTATTTGTAATTTTAAATAAGAAAATAACTAAAAAAGTAAAAGCAATAGTTATTTCAGTTTTAGTTGCTTTAACAATACTTGGTGTAATATTAATGAATTATCTATCATCGAATTTTTAATAGTAAATGGAGTGATAGTAAAGACTACTACTCCATTTCTTCATATTCAAGTTCTTCTTCATGTTCAAACTGTTTTTCCGGATCAATATAAATATCATTTTTAATTTCAAATTTCCTAACAAAAGATTCTTCGTCAGTTATAGAAAATAAATAATAGATAGTATTATAATGAATATATTTGTGTTATAATACATATAGGAATTGGAGGTTTCAAATGGAAATAAATTACCCACCATATACAATAACAGATAAAATGTTAAATTTAGCAACAAGCATAATGGAAAAAATAGGAGAAGCAAATTATTTTGAAAGTTTAAATAAATTTCCAGAATTAAGAAGGAAAACAAGAATACAGTCAATACATTCATCTTTAGCTATCGAAAATAATCAATTATCATTGTTTCAAGTTGAAGCTGTAATAAATGGAAAAGCAGTTATAGGAGAACAAAAAGATATTCAAGAGGTAAAAAATGCATATAAAGCTTATGAAGAAATTGACAATGTGAATCTGTATTTTGTAGATGATTTAAAAAAGATACAAGGAATACTAACTTTTGCTATTGAAGATGATAGCGGAAAATTTAGAAATCATGGAGAAGCTGTTTATGATGGGGATGTTCAAATATTTATGGCTCCACCTCATAGAATGGTTCCAGAATTAATGGATAATTTATTTAATTGGATGAACGAAGTAAAAGAAAAAGTTAATCCCCTAATTTTATCTTCTATATTTCATTATGAATTTGTATTTATACATCCTTTTTCAGATGGAAATGGAAGAACAGCAAGATTATGGCAAACAGCAATACTTGCACATTGGAAAGACTTGTTTAAATATATTCCAATAGAAAGTATAATAAGAAAACATCAAGAAGAATATTATACAGCAATTCAAAATTGTAATAATGCAGGAAATTCAAATGAGTTTATTGAGTTTATGCTTAAAGTTATAAATGAAGCTGTAGATGGAATGATTGTTACATCTAATCAAGAAACTACACAAGAAACTGCACAAAAGACTACACAAGAAAAAATAATAAATTTAATTAAGAAAAATCCGGCTATTACACAAGTAGAAATGGCTAAAATACTTGATTTAACAAGAGATGGCATATCATATAACATTAAAATTCTAAAAGAAAAAGGCATAATTGAAAGAGTTGGCTCTACTAAAAATGGAATTTGGAAAATAAATATAGTAGGATAATGGTAGAAAGAAATATATTGCAGAGGAGATTAAATTGAAATTAATAGGAATTATTACATATGCTCAGCAGAATATTTGCTTTTTATCTAAAATTATAGTATAATTTAATTATAATTATTCGTGGGTACAGCGAAATATAATAAATGTACCATTTTAGTGTGAGATGCTGATAGTTTAGCATTTTACTAAGAGGATAAGGAGAAATTTATGAAGCGGTGGTGGAGGAATGCATTAGTATTAATGGTTGTTCTTGCATTTAGTTTAACTGGATGCATAGATGTGGAAACAGTTCCTGAGGAGAAGAATTTAGAGGTTCTTAATGCTCTTAAGGGAAGCACTTTGGAGAAAACACATGAAATTGAAGGAAGTGAATTCATAACTACCTATAGTACAGGGGATTATGACTTAAGTAGGTGGAGAGTAACAGATTCAAAGGTAATAAATATGACGGCGGAAATTAAAAATCTTCCGGAAGGTGCAACAGTATTGATTGAGCATGTTCACATAGATATGTCTTTAAAATCAACTAATCCACAGCTTGATGGTCTTTCACAAGACTACATGGATGATTCATATCATGGGACATCACAGGATGGCTTTTTTATAAGTGACAAATACCAATATCAAAATAAATTTGCTGTAGAAGGCTTCAGCAAAGATTTAATTGATGGATGGACGTTTGCATGTGGTTCTTATGGAGCTGGGTCTATAACGCAGGAAAGACTCACTGAAAAAAATCTGGTGCAGTATGGTAAAGTATATGCTAATAAAATGCAAGTAGTATATGATGTACTTATTAAATATGCAGATGATGACTTTTATCATGTAGTATCGATTTTGGATGAATTTCTGATACCTGTGGAATATCAAAATCAAAATGAAACCGAGAAAATTGAGAAAGAATTAAAACATTGATTTCTATATTTTGATGTTTCAATGCCCAGTCGGCAGTTAGCTGACTGGGCATTATCCATAAAAGCTTAATATTGGATTAAAAAGCATATGCAACCAATAGTTGCCGAAACTGCTAGCTATAGTTGGTAGAAATATTATAATTATAGTTATATAATCTTTTTAATAAATAAGAAATGAGGGATTTAAAATGGAATTAAAAGATAAAATTCAACAATTAAGAAAAAATAAAAATTTATCTCAAGAAAGAATAGCTGAAAAATTAAACATTTCTAGACAAGCAGTTGCTAAATGGGAAAATGGAGAAACAACGCCAGATATTAGTAATTTAGTTCAAATAAGCGATTTATTTAATATTTCTCTTGATAGATTGCTAAAAGATGACAATTGTATAAATATTTTTAACAATAATTGTAATTATGAAACCAATGAGCTTATAGAATTTTTAATAAATGCAAAGAAAAATACGTATGCTGGAAATGATGCTATTGAACAAATTTCAACTCGACCTAAATCACATGATTTAAAATATGAAGACGGAAAATATAAATATATAGATACATATTTAGGTGGAGAGAGGTTTATAGGTGAAGAAGCGGTCTTTATTAACGATGAGCCAATTTGGGCAATGAATTATAATGGTATAGAAATAAATGACAAATTTTCGAGTGTATTTCTGAAACAAGCATTATTAACTGTAAATGCGGATTTACCATACAGAGGACAAAGAAAATTCCAAGATGGGGACTATGTGTATGTTTGTGATGTAAATGGAGAGTTTGAATATTTTTCAGGAAAAGAAATAATGTATTTTCAAGAAGAAAAAGTATATGAATGTAATTTTTCAGGTGGAATAGTAAAATAGTATGTTGTTAATGATTAAAAGAAAGGAGTGATAGTTTCAACTATCACTCCTTTCTTGCGAAAATTAAAATTAGATGTTAGATATGATTGGCGAAACGAGCCTTTGCCAATGCAATGAATGTGTTGGCATCTTTTATTTCGCCTTCATCCATCAGCTTTTTTACCTCAGATTTTGGAATTTCCAAGGTTGTGATAAACTCGTCTTTATCGAGTTTATGCTCTTGTTTTTTCTTGCAGCCGAGTGCAACGAAAACATTTACGGGTTCCTTGATGCTGCCAGGATCCTGATAGTGTTTGCCAAGATATGTTACTTTTTCAGGAACATATCCTGTTTCTTCAACCAACTCTCTCATTGCTGTCTGAGCAGAGTTTTCATCATTTTCGGCATATCCAGCAGGAATTTCAATAAGAGATCCTTCAGCCGACAATGATATAGGCTGGATTATGCAAACTATATTTCCGTCAGTGGTAACAGGTACTACGACAGCTGCGGGTTTCTTTTTCAAAAACTCGCGGGTAATTACATCTCCACTAGGGAGTTTGAAGTCTTGGGTCATCACTTTATAAAAATGCCCTCCCTCGGTTGGCTCTGAAAAAGGCACAGCCTTACATTTGGTTAACAGGTCCTCAATAATCTTCCGCATAAAAATACCTCCAAAAAAATTTTATAATAGGTCTAGTAGATAAAGGCTTTTAGCACTTTAATCTAGTTTATTATATCACGTTTACATAAAAAAACAAGTTTTTTTTTATTTATATTGAAAAAATGATTAAAATATGTTATATTAGATAAGTGATGTGGCTTTTAGCCATTTTGTATATATAATAAATTTTTCACGAGCCGTATTGGCAAAAACAACAGAATAAGGAGGAAACAATTATGAGTGGGAAATTTAACGGTAGTATTTGGCGGAAGATAAAAGAAGGGGGACGTATTTGTATAGCGTTTACACCTTTCGTACTTCAAGTAGTTGGTCTTGCAATTATTATGGTGCTGATTTCGGCAATCATAACAGGAATAATAGTAGCTGCATGCTGGAATATAGCTATGCCAAAAATGTTTGGAGTCAATAATATAACCTGGTTTCAAGCATTTATGCTTATGTATGCAATAAATGGGCTTAGAACTAACTATGCTGTTGAAGCAGAAACGCAGTATGCCAAATTGAAGGAAAAGATTTTCAACAAAAGTAAGAAAGAAAAAATGTCAAAGGTTGTATCTTTAATTCTTACTGTTGTGTTTGAACTGATTTTAATTTGCATTAATGTTTGGGTTGTAATGTATACTTGGAATAGCATTTTACCTCAATTATTAAAAATTGAATTATTTCAAATCAACTTTGTACATGCTATAGGTTTTTCTGGTGTGTGTTATTGGCTTTTTCCAAGTAAAAATTCTGATAACAATGAACATCAAGAAGATGAGGAAAGTAAGAATACTGAAAAGGTAGAAGAAACAGAGAAGGAAGAAAATGAAACTGAAAATGTTTCAAAAGACGACGAAGCAGTTAAATAATTGCTAACCGATGTGGTGTGAGTTTGGGTTAAGACTCACGCCACATTTTTATGTGTATTAAGTATAAAAACTTTATGTAAAAATAGCAAGAAAAATCTTGCTATTTTTTTACATTTATTGTAAAATGGGTAAGCAAAAAGAAGGTGAAAAAATGAATATAAATAAAGATGGAAGAACCTTATATTTTTCGGATGAAGAAATAGATAATGAAACAAATGGAGAGAAAAAAGTATTTGTAACTAAAAGAATAAATGGAAAAGAAAGTCATGTAAAAACAGAAAAAAGAAAAAATATAGGAAAAAGCTTAGAAAATAGCTCTAAAATTCCGATTGAAGATGATGAAATATTCAATTTTAATAGTGAAATAGTATTAGGAGTAAACCAAGAAGAAAGCAAAAAAGAAAATAAGAAGAAAAAGAAAAACAAAAATTTAAAAAATAAAAAAACAAACAATCCAAAAACAGAACCATCAAATCAAAATCATAAAAAGAAGAAAAGAAAAAAGAAAAAAATTAATAAAAAGGTATTAGGATTTTTTAGTATATTACTATTAATCATAGGAATTATAGTAGCAGCTTTAACAGCGCCAATTTTTAACATAACAGAAATACAAGTAAAAGGGAATAGTAAAGTTGCAACAAACACTATAATAAGTTTGTCAGGCTTAAAAAGTGGAGAAAACATATTCAAATTTAATAGCTCAATAGAACAAAAAATAAAAGAAAATCGTTATATAGATACAGTACAGGTAAGCAGAAAATTACCAGGAACTGTAAATATCAAAGTAGAAGAAAGAGAAGTAAAATATCAAATAAATCTAATAAATAGTTATGTATATATAGATAAAAATGGATACATTTTAGAAAATGCCTCAGAAAAAAAGAATGTGCCAGTTATAGTTCGGTTTCGATGCTAAAGAAGATGAGTTAATAAATGAAAAAAGACTAAAATCGGAGGATTTAGAAAAGATTAATAATATAATAAAGATAATGGATGCATCAAAAGCAATAAATATAGATAATATAATAACCGAAATAAATGTAGAAAATAAAGAAAATTACGTAATATATTTAGAAAGCAAAAATAAAAAAATAAATTTAGGAACAACTGAAGATTTACAAAAAAAGATGTTATATATTCAAAGAATTTTGGAAAATGAGGAAGGAAAAACTGGAACGATATTTGTAAATGGCAATTTATCATCTGGATTTAAACCTTATTTTAGAGAGGAGTAAACATGGATAAAAAAATAGAAGCTATTATACTTTCTATAATGTGTTTTATATTAACAATAGCTATATGTATTCAGATAAATACTGTAAAAAACAATGGTTCTACTGTTTCAGGGACACAAGAACAAAATAATTTAAAATCTCAAGTTTTAAAAATGAAAGAAAAATATGAGAATGAATATGCAGCATTACAAAGAGCTGAACAAGAGCTAGAAAAAGAAAGACAAAATGCAACAAAAAATAACTCTGAACTTGAAGATTTAGAAAGTCAAATTAAAAAAGCTAATTTTGTATTAGGAAATACTGATGTAACAGGAAGCGGAATAATAGTTACTTTGGCTGATGGAAAAGGAGATTCAAATTTAATAGACCAGTCTAATTTTTTAGTTCATGCAGAAAATATTTTACAAGTTGTAAATGAAATGAAAAATGCAGGAGCAGAGGCAATATCTATAAATGGAGAAAGAATCGTAAATACAAGTGCAATATCATGTGATGGAAATGTTATAGTTGTTAATGGCAAAAAGATAAATTCACCAATACAAATTTTTGCAATTGGATATGTTGAACTTTTGTCTACTTTAAATAGGCCAGGTTCTACGTTAGAATATTTTAAAAATAATACTGGAAAAATTGTCGATTTTAAAAAGGCTTCTAATTCTAGTTTAGAAATAAAAAAATATACTGGAGTAATAAGCTTTAAATATGCAAGAACTGTAAAATAATCTTTGGTTTGTAGAGAAAATTATTTTGGAGAAGCGGTCACAATGAAAAGAAGGGAGAAGCTAATAAATGAAAAAAGGAAAAAATAGTATGATTATTACAATAGGCGTAGTTTGTTTTTTACTTGCAATGATAATTTTTATGCAATTTAAGGTTGTACAAGAATCACAAGAAACAAATATTGATTCTATGCAAGAAGCAGATTTAAGGCAAGAACTTACAAATTGGAAAACAAAATATGAAGAAACAAAAGCAAAATATGAAGAAACTTCGAATACTTTGACAGCATACAGAGAAGAAAGTTCATCTGATGAAAAAACAAAAGAAACATTAGAAAATGAGCTTGCAAGTTTAAATATGCAACTTGGTAAAACTGATGTAGAAGGTGAAGGAGTAATAATTACATTAAGCAAGAAAAGTGAAAATGAGCTTGGAGAAGATGAAATACTTAAAGAAATTGAGGCTATGGATTTAGTTTATATTATAAATTATTTAAAAGATGCAGGAGCAGAGGCAATATCTATAAATGGTGAAAGAATAGTAAATACAACAGATATAGCAGATGTTGGAAGTTCAATTAAAATAAATAGTAGATATTTAAGAACAGATGCATACGAAATTAAAGCTATCGGAAATAGTTCATATCTAGAAAGCAGTTTGTTTGGCAAAGGAGGATATGCCGAACAGTTAAATACAAGTGGAATAAAAGCAGAGATTGAAAGAAGTAAAAAAGTTACAATTTCAAAATATACAGGAGATTTTGAAACAAAGTATATGCAAGAAAAAGAGAGCAAAAGCGAAAAATAAAAAGGAGGCAAGAAAATGTTATTTGTAGCAATTTTAATAGGATGTATATTAGGAGCAATAGTTGGGATAAATGCGCCAATTATATCGTATTCTTATTCAAGTTATCTAGCAATTGCAATAATTGCAGCATTGGATTCAGTTTTTGGAGGAATAACAGGAACATTAAAAGGGGAATTCAAATTTGATGTTTTTATATCAGGGTTCTTTTGTAATAGTATTCTTTCAATGTTACTTACATACTTAGGAAACAAGCTTAATGTTGATATTTATTTAGCAGCAATAGTTGTGTTTGTAGGAAGAATGTTTATTAATTTAACAATAATAAGAAAATATTACATAGATAAATGGTCAAAAAAATACAACGAATATAAAATGAAAAAGAAAAAAGAGGCTTAAAGGGTAAGTGACAAAATTTCCAAATAATGGAAAAAGATATTACAGAATTATTACAAAAATATTACAAAAATATAACAAATTCTATTGACATTTGTCTTAAAATGTAATATATATAACTCTAGAAAAATTAAATTGAAAATATGGAGGAATTATCTTGGCAATAGGAGATATCATAGTGGGCATAGACATTGGAACAACCAGAGTTTGCTTAGTTTCTGGTGAAGTAAACAACTTTGGACAAATAGAAGTAATATGTTGCACCTCACATAAATGTAATGGATTAAAAAAAGGCAAGATAGTTGATGAAGACGATATAAGTTTAAGTATTGCCAAAACTATCGAAAAAGCAGAAGAAGAAACAGAACTAAAAATAAACTCAGCTTATGTAACTATTCCAGGAAAATATGTAACAATAGTTCAAAATAGTGTATTAAAAGAAGTAAAAGATAAATTTGCCGGAATTTCACAAAAAGATATGCAAAATGCAGTAATGCAGGTAAAAGACATTGAAATACCAGACAATAAGGTATTAATAGATGTAGCTGTAAACCAAGTAATACTAGACAGTGGAAAAGTAATTGCAGACCCTGTAGGAAGTTTTGCGTCATCATTTACAGTAAATGCACAGGTAATACTTGCGGATAAAGATTACATAAGAAAGTTGACAGGAATATTCAAAAGAGCGGGTATAGAAATAGATGGAATAATACCAGTAACACTGGCGGAGAGAAATTTAGTTCTAGATAAAAATGAATTATATGACAATGTAATGATTTTAGATGTAGGGGCAGAAAATACGGATATAGGAATATTTGAGGGAGAAGAATTCAAATACACAAATACTATACCTTTGGGCGGAAATAACATAACACATGATATAGCACTTGTTTTGGGAATATCGGAGCAAGAAGCAGAAAAATTAAAAAGACAATATGGACTAGCACTAAAATCATTTATAGACAATGATAATGAAATAATGTTGAATACGTGTATGGACGAAAGTAAAAGTAAAGTTATAAAAAGTTCAGAATTAATTGAAATTATGGAAGCAAGAATTGAAGAAATATTTTCAATTATAAATAAAGACATATCAAACCAAGGATTAAAATCAAGAATAAACAATGTAATACTAACAGGACAAGGCATAACCAATATAAACAAAAGTGATGTAGCAGGAAAAATAGCATTAAATATTCCCGTAAAAATATCAACAGGACGAGCAGTAAGTATAGTGAAGCCAGAATATAGAACAAGTTACGCTCTAATACGATATATAGCATCAAGACCTTTTGCTAAATCAGTATCAAGCAAAATTGATACAAATTCAAAAGAAAGTTTTTGGAAAATGGTACTTTCAAGAATTAAAGAATTTTTTTATAGCTAAAATAGGTAACAAAAAGTTACAAATGCTATGTAGACATATTTAAGGAGGAAAAGAAATTATGATGGATATTGATGACAACAGCAATTTAACAATGATGGATGGAACAGCAACTATAAAAGTAATTGGAGTAGGAGGAGCTGGAAACAATGCGGTAAATAGAATGTTGGACCAAGGCATAAAATCGGTAGACTTTATTGCTGTAAATACAGATAGACAAGCTTTACAAAAATCAAAAGCAAGCACAAAAATTCAAATTGGAGAAAAAATCACAAGAGGACTTGGAGCTGGAGCAAATCCAGATGTTGGAGCACAATCAGCAGAAGAAAGTAAAACAGAGCTTTCTGAAGTATTAAGAGGTGCGGATATGGTATTTGTAACTTGCGGAATGGGTGGCGGAACAGGAACTGGAGCAGCACCAATAGTTGCAGGACTTGCAAAAGAAATGGGAATATTAACAATAGGTGTTGTTACAAAACCATTTACATTTGAAGGAAAGAAACGTTTAGCACAAGCAGAACGTGGAATAGAAAATTTAAAGGCAAAAGTAGATACATTAATAGTTATACCAAATGATAAACTTTTACAAATAATAGATAGAAAAACATCAATGGCAGAAGCATTCCTAATGGCAGATGATGTACTAAGACAAGGTGTACAAGGTATATCAGACTTAATTACTGTTACAGGAACAGTAAACCTAGATTTTGCAGATGTAAAAACAATAATGTTAAATACAGGAATGGCACATATGGGAACAGGACGCGCATCTGGTGAAAATAAAGCAGAAGATGCAGCAAAAGAGGCTATCCAAAGCCCATTACTTGAAACATCTATAGAAGGAGCAAGAGGCGTAATTATTAACATAACAGGTGGTGAAGATTTAGGACTTCAAGAAGTAAATACAGCCGCTGAGTTAATTCAACGCAGTGTAGACCCTGAAGCAAACATTATCTTTGGTACAGTTATTGACCCTAATATGAATGATGAAATCAAGATAACAGTTATTGCTACAGGTTTTGACCAACCAGATGAAACAAAATCACCATTACTTGATTCTTTAAGCTCAAGTGCTTCTAAACCTTGGGAAAAGAAAGTAAGCTCAATACCTTCTAGCCAAGATCTAAGTTCTTCACAAAATGATTTAGATATTCCATCATTTTTGAGAAAAAATAAAAATAAAACTTTATAATATCAAATGGGGACAGAGAAAATTTAAAATTTCTCCGTCCTTATTTTTGTCACATTGATCCATTGGTATTTTGTCTTTGTCAAAAAATTATCTGGTCCCAAATGAGCAATAAGAAAAAACAACGGTACTAATTGGCCATTTGTCAATGAAAATGTCAAATTTTGTCGAACGAATTTTCTTGACAATTGTAGTATTACGTCATATAATGTAACAAACGAATTCGTAAAAAACAAAAAGAAGGAGGATTATATCTAATAAGCTATGCAACCTACCTGAATTAAAAGGAGGAAAATGAGAAATAGCAAAATAAAAAAACTTATTATTTCAATAAATTTAATTTTAATAAGTATAATATCAATAATTAATTTAAATTCAAAAAGTTTAGCGGTAATAAACCAAGAAAATGATACAGGAGAAATAACTGTTTCAAATGTAGAACAGGGAGTAAGTGTAAAATTAATACAGCTTGCAAGAATAGAATATGACTTTCAAACAGGAAATTTGACAGATAATTATATATGGAGACAGCAAATTGAAGAATGGATTGAAAGAAATTATCCAGAATATTTAGATACGAGGGAATTTTACAGTCAAATAAAAAGCAATAGCCAAGAAGCTGCAGATTTTTATCAAAAAATAACGGCAGCAATTAATAAAAATGAAATAAATGCATCAGCAATAAGTGTAGAAAAAACAGTTGATGGAGAATTGAGTTATCCTATAAATAATGCGGCTCTTACAGGAAGCATTACATTCGAAAAAATGGATATGGGAACATACTTAGTATTAATAGAAAATGGATATTTGATTTATGAGCCATCAATTGTTAATTTAATTCCAATATATGATGAAGCCGAAAAAAACTGGAAAATAAGCAATCAAGAGGCTATAATAAAATCGTGGTCGCCTTCAATTACAAAAAATGTAACTGAAGATGGAAAAGAAGCAGATAATTATGATACTTCAGAAGAAATAAGTTATATAATAAAAGCAGATGTACCAAAATATTCTGAAAATAGTATATCAAAAAAATTATATATAAGTGACAAAATGGATAAATCACTATCTTTAATAGAGAACACAGTTTCTGTATATGGGGTAACATCTGAAGAAAATGAGGAAAAATTAGAAAACATTAATATTGTATATAATACTAAAAGACCCAATTCAGATGAGGATGTAGCATTTTTGATTGAGTTTGAACATGACGATGTGAAAAAATATAAATCTATAAAAATTACCTATAATGCCAAACTTAATAAAAATGAAGAACTAGTAATTGGAACAAATGGAAACAATAATATTGCTTATATGGATTATTCTAATAATCCATATTTGGGAGATAGCTTAAAGACACAAAGTTCAAACAAAGTTCCGGTATATACCTATGAGATAGATTTAGAAACTGTTGATAGAGATAATTATGAAATAAAACTAGATAAATCAGAATTTATGATATTAAATCAATATCAAAGATATCAAAGATTTGTAAAAGGTGAAGATGGTATTTATTATGCATCAGGTTTAAATGAAACAGAAGATTTTGTAACGACAATAAGCCCAAATTCAGAAGGAAAAATTTATTTAAAAGGTCTTGATGAGGGAGAATATCAAATTAGGCAAGTTAAGACAAATGATGGATATGCAATTTCTGGAAAATGGCAAAAAGTTACAATAAAAGATGAAGACTTAGACGGACGAAGAGAAGATGAATATAAAGTTATTATAAAAAATGCCAAAGGATATACCTTACCCGTAACAGGTGGAACTGGAACAACTTTACTTGTAGGTTCTGGAATAATTTTAGTAATTGCAGGAATTTTATTAATAATTTCTATAAATAAAAAGAAAAAGATTTTAAAAGAAACAAAATAAAAAATAAAGCAAAAGTAGGTTGCATAGCTTATTAGATATAAAAAAGATGAACAAAATAAAATATTTATCAATAATTTTAATTATATTAGGAATGATTTTACTTTTATATTCTCCTATAAGTAATTATATAAATCAAAAAAATCAAAATGAGATAATAAAAGATTATGGCCAAAAAATAGAAAGTACACAAAGTAGAGTAATAGATGAAGAGTTAAAAAAGGCTATAAAATATAATCAAAATTTATTTGAAGAAAATGAAAATGATGTGCCATATTTAGAGCTTTTAAATATAAATAAAGATGGAGTTATGGGGTATATAGAAATACCAAAAATAAATTTAAAGCTTGTAATATATCACGGAACTAATGAAGAAACTTTGAAAAAAGGAGTGGGACATTTAGAAAAAAGTTCTTTGCCAATTGGAGGAAAAAGTTCATATACTGTACTTACAGGTCATTCAGGATTAAAACAAGCAAAACTTTTTACGAGGCTTGAAGAACTTAAAAATGGGGATAGATTTTATATAAATGTTTTGGGTTTAAAGTTAGAATATGAGGTATTTTCGACAGAAAAAGTATTACCAACAGAAATTGAAGGTTTAAAAATACAAGAAGATGAAGATTTAGCAGCACTTGTAACTTGCACACCTATAGGAATAAATACACATAGGTTGATAGTAAAAGGAAAAAGAGTTTAAAAAATTTTATTGCAATTTTATAAATATCATAGTAAAATACATAAAGAAAGTGAGGAAATAATAGATGAATATTTTAGCCGTAGGAGATATTGTAGGAGAAATTGGAGTAAAAGAACTTCAAAAAAGACTTCAAAAGGTAAAACAAAAATACAATGTAGACTTCACTATTGTAAATGGAGAAAATGCAGCAGAGGGAATGGGAATCACAGAAAAAAATTTTAAAGACATATTAGCCGCTGGAGCTGACACTGTTACAATGGGAAATCATACATGGGGAAAAAAAGAAATTTTTAAATTTATAGATAATCCAAAGTTAATAAGGCCAGCGAATTATCCAAAAGAAGTTTGTGGAAAAGGATATAATGTATATAGATGTAAAGATAAAAAAATTGCAGTAATAAATGCTTTAGGTAGGGCAGAAATAAATATAATGTTAGATAATCCGTTTGCAGTTGTAAAAGATATTGTTGATAGAATAAAAAATGAAGTAGATATAATAATGTTTGATTTTCATGCAGAAGCAACAGCCGAAAAAAAGGCAATGGCATATTACTTAGATGGTGAGATAACAGCAATTTTTGGAACGCATACACATACACAAACAGCAGATGAACAAATACTAGAAAAAGGAACGGCATTTATAACAGATATTGGAATGACAGGACCAAAAAACGGAGTAATTGGAATGGACAAAGATGCAGCACTTAAAAGATTTATAACATCACTTCCAGAAAAATATAAAATTGCATCAGGTGAAGCAATATTTAACAGTGTGCTCTTTGAAATAGACGATAAAACTTGTAAAGTAAAAAAAATAACAAGAATTAATTAAAAAACTATTGAATAATTAGCAAAGTTTGTGCTATAATACCAAAAGTTGTAATTTTAGAAGGAGGAATTTAAAAAAAATGAAAGCTTTAAGAAAAACAAAAATTGTAGGAACAATAGGACCAGCAAGCGAAAACAAATTAGAAGAATTATTTGATGCAGGACTAAACGTATGCAGAATAAACTATTCACATGGAAGTTGGGATGAACAATGCGAAAAATCTGAAACAATAATGAAAATCAGAGAAGAAAAAGAATTACCAATTCCAATGTTACTTGATATGAAAGGTCCAGAAATTAGAACAGGAATGTTATACACAGGAAAAAATCAAAAAATACAATTAAAAGATGGACAAAAATTCACATTAGTAAATGAAGATATTGAAGGAAACGAAGAAAAAGTTTCTGTAACATATAAAGAATTATATAAAGATGTTGTACCAGGAACAAAAATATTAATAGATGATGG
>CAKPDO010000005.1 GCA_934148985.1 uncultured Clostridia bacterium | reverse complement strand
TCTTTAGACGTGGCTAGTAGAAAAGCCCTATGGGCGAATTTGAAAAACCACCAGCTAGGCTGGTGGATATTTATTAATAATTTTCAATAAATAAAGCCTTAGCAGTCCAAGGCAAAACCTCATTGAAATCATACCATCCAGAACTTTTGCTAGAGTCATCTAGGCCATTTGGATTAGAAACATAAACTAGTTCACCATCAGTTGCAAGCAATGCCATATAATGAGAAGCACTTGTCCAGCGATTAACACTAGGCTTATTCCAAACACAAATTAAAATCGGTCTATTAGATTTTAAATGATTTACAAAAGCATCTTTAGATAAATGACTACTGTCATAATAAAAATCTGTATTTTTAATTCCAAAAGTAGAAGAAAGCTCAGTAGAAATTTTTTCATTATTCAAAACAGGATAATATTTTCTTCTTAATTTTTCTGGAGAATAATTTTTATTATAACCGCTAAGAATAATAGAAATAGCAGTAATACCGCAACCATTTTCTTCCATTGTGCCACCCCAATACTTATTATTTGCCCAAGAAGAAGTCCCATTTTGTTTATATTCTTTATATACTTTTTGATTTACATCAACAGTTGTAAAAGTTGAAAAATAGCCATCTTTATTTTGAACAGATTGTTTCCTAGGACCCTTGTAGTTTTCATTAGAATCTTGTTTTATAATTCCAAAATTATTTTGTGTAGAATCTTCATTAAATTTGGTTTGACTATTAGATGTCCTAGATAAATATAAAATTAAAATTATTACACAAATCCAAAATGTAATTTTTATCTTATTTGGTTTTCTTTTTTTCATTTTATTTTCCTCACTTATAAATTATTTTTATTAATTATACAAATAAATGTAAAATAAAACTTTAATAAAAAGTAAAAAAAATATTAATTTTTTATTAATTTGTAATATTTTTGTAACATAATTGTAATAAAGCTTTCAAGCTTACAGGTAATTAAAATATAAAATTTTATGGCTAAATGTGTTGCAATTGCAACAGTCTATTTTTATTTTAGTGTTATAATTCATGTCATCACAAAGAGGTAGAAATAAAGTTTGAAAAATAACTGGAAAATACAGTATTTTTAATCAAATTTTGTGCCATAAAAGAAAGGAATGTAGGGAAAAATGAAGATAATAAAAAGAGATGGAACAATTGTAGAATATAATCCAGAGAAAATAAAAAATGCAATAAAAAAAGCGAATAATGACGTAGGAAGAAAAGAAAAAGCAACAAATGAAGAAATTGAAGAAATAATAAAATACATAGAAGAACTAAAAAAGAAAAGAATACTAGTTGAAGATATCCAAGACATAATTGAACAAAAATTAATGGAAATAGGAAGATATGAACTTGCTAAACAATATATAACATACCGTTATACAAGGGAATTAGTAAGAAAAGCAAATACAACAGACCAATCTATAAAAGAATTAATTGATGGTGAAAGTGAATACTGGAACACAGAAAATTCAAATAAAAATGCAAAAATAGTTACAACACAAAGAGATTATTTAGCTGGAATAACTAGTACAGATATAACAAGAAGATTTTTACTACCAGAGGATATAGTAAAAGCACATGATGAGGGAATAATTCATTTCCATGATGCAGATTATTTTGCACAAAATGCCTTACACAATTGCGACCTAATAAATTTAGAAGATATGTTACAAAATGGAACAATAGTAAATGGAGTTATGATAGAAAAACCACATAGATTTTTAACAGCAATGACGATTGCAACACAAATAATTACAGCAGTAACATCAAGTCAATATGGTGGAGCGACAGTTACAATGACACATTTAGCACCATTTGTAAGAGATAGCTATAATTATTATTTGGAAAAATATAAATCAAGAGGACTTTCAATACAAAGTGCTGAAAAATATGCTAAAGAAGATTTAGCAAAAGAAGTAAAAGATGGAGTACAAACATTCCAATATCAAATAAATTCAATGACAACAACAAATGGACAATCACCATTTTTAAGTGTATGTTTTTATTTAGGAGAAACAAAAGAATACAAAGAAGAACTTGCAATGATAATAGAAGAATTTTTACATCAAAGAATCCAAGGAATGAAAAATGAAAAAGGAGTATATATTACACCAGCATTTCCAAAATTATTATATGTTCTTGAAGAAGATAATATTAAAAGAAATGGAAAATATTGGTACTTAACAGAACTTGCAGCTAAATGTACAGCAAAAAGAATGGTTCCTGATTACATATCTGAAAAGAAAATGTTAGAATATAAAATCGACCAAAATGGAGAAGGACATTGTTTCCCATGTATGGGATGTAGGTCATTCTTAACACCATATATTGACCCAAAAACTGGAAAACCTAAATATTATGGAAGATTTAACCAAGGTGTTGTAACACTTAATTTAGTTGATGCAGCATTATCATCAGATAAAAACATGGATGCATTCTGGAAAATCATGGACAAGAGGCTTGAATTATGCCATAGAGCATTACAATTAAGACATGAAAGGTTAAGCAAAGCAACAAGTGATGTAGCCCCAATTTTATGGCAACACGGAGCACTAGCCAGACTTCCAAAAGGAGCAAGTATACAT
Organism: uncultured Clostridia bacterium; assembly: GCA_934148985.1. Lineage (GTDB taxonomy): Bacteria > Bacillota > Clostridia > TANB77 > CAG-508 > CAG-269. Next base: position 52,342 of record CAKPDO010000005.1, on the reverse strand, counting down.
GAATTGCTTCATGGAGGATATTCAACAATATCACTTGGATATGCGGGCCTTTATGAATGTGTAAAATTTATGACAGGACATAGCCATACAGATAATGGTGTGGGCAAAGAATTTGCAATAGAAGTAATGCAAAAATTAAATGATAAATGTAAAGAATGGAAAGAAAAAGAAAATATAGATTATAGTGTATATGGAACACCAATAGAATCAACTACATATAAATTTGCAAAATGCCTAAAAAATAGGTTTGGAGTTATAGAGGGTATTACAGATAGAAATTATATAACAAATTCTTATCATGTGCCAGTATTTGAGGATATTGATGCATTTTCAAAATTAAAATTGGAAAGTGAATTCCAAAGATTAAGTCCTGGTGGAGCAATTTCATATATTGAAACACCAAATTTACAAAATAATATAGAAGCTGTTTTACAAGTAATTGAGTTTATATATAATAACATTATGTATGCAGAATTAAATACAAAATCAGATTATTGCCAAAAATGTGGATATACTGGCGAGATTTTAATAGATGATAATTTGGAATGGTATTGCCCAAATTGTGGCAACAGAAATCATGATACATTGAATGTTGCAAGACGTACTTGTGGATATATTGGAAGCAATTTCTGGAATAAAGGTAGAACACAAGAAATTAAGGAAAGAGTTTTACATCTTGATAATAAAGATGACGAATAATTTTTGACCCATTGGGACCGGTTCTTTTTGGGACATTTTCCAAAAAAGAACCGTCCCCAATACGAAAAAAAGAAAGGAAGATAAAAATGAGATACAACAAAATAAGAAAAATGGATATATCAAATGGACCAGGAGTTAGAGTATCAATATTTATGCAAGGGTGTGCCTTTAACTGTAAAAATTGTTTTAACCCAGAAACCCATGATTTTAAAGGCGGAAAAGAATTTACAGATGATACAATCAAAAGAGTTTTAGATTTGTGCGATAATGAAAATGTAGAGGGGTTATCTATTTTAGGAGGAGAACCAATGCATCCAAATAATATTGAGGGAACAACTAAACTTGTAAAGGCATTTAAAGAAAAATATCCAAACAAAAATATTTGGGCATGGTCTGGATATAAGTTCGATAAGGATTTGGAAAATAAAGATGCAATGAATTACATTGATGTTCTTGTTGATGGGCAATTTGTTGAGAGTGAGAAAAATCCTACTTTAGAGTGGAAAGGTTCAAGTAACCAAAGAGTTATTGATGTTAAGGAGAGTAGGAAGTGCCATAGGGTTATAACTTTATAATTGAAAAAGAAAAAGTCGTTAGGTTCTCAATGACTTTTTTCTTTTAAGTAGGAGGAAAATATGAATTTAAAACAACAAATTGAAAAATATAAACCATACAACGAACAAGAAGAAAATGACAAAGAGATGATGCTAAAATACATAGAAACATTTCCTGATGTATTAACAAGAGAAAACAGAATGTGTCATTTCACAGCATCAAATTGGATAGTGAACAAAGAAAGAACAAAAGCAATAATGATATATCACAATATATACAAATCATGGGCATGGACAGGTGGACATGCAGATGGGGATTCAAACCTATTAAATGTTGCGCTAAAAGAAGCTAAAGAAGAAACAGGACTTGAAAACCTAAAAGTAATAAGTGATGGCATATACAGTTTAGAGATTTTAACTGTAAGCAGCCATATAAAAAGAGGAAAATTCGTTCCAGCGCATTTGCATTTAGATTGCTGTTTTTTATTAGAAGCCGATGAAAATGAACAATTAAGGATTAAAGAAGACGAAAACAGTGGAGTAAAATGGGTTGATATTTCAGAAGTAGAAAATATTTCTAATGAAGAAGATATGAAACCAGTTTATAGAAAATTAAATGAGAAGTTAAGAGGGATGAAATGAGAATATTAAGTCAAAAATTATAATGTTGACCGCAAAATCACAGTTAGAGGATAAATTAGATGGCTTAAATAATGGCGCAAATGATTATATAACCAAACCTTTCCATATTGATGAATTGATTGCGAGAGTAAATGTACAGCTTAGAAATACAAAAGATAGTATTTCTAAAAATTATAAGGTACAAATTAAGGCGATTAGAGGATTAGGATATAAACTCGAAGATAATAATTTAAAATAAAAAAACAATTGACATAAAAAATAAAAGGTGCTAAAATAATAGCACAATGTTTGCATTTTTAACATTGAATACAATAATTTAATGTTGGAGGATTAAATTATGGCAAATGAAAATGATAAAGAACGGAATTTGGCATTAGCTGACGGCGACAATACTCAAAGCAAAGAGGATACTAAAAACGAACAAGAATTAGAATTCAAGATTGACCTAAAAAAAGTACAAGATTTTGAAAAAAAGAAATCTTATACAAGAAGAGTACCTAGTATTCAAAATCTTGAAAAAGATGTACTTCAATGTATTATTGGTCAAGATAAACAAGTAAGGCAGATTATTACAGCTATCTATAGATCAATTAAATTGAAAAACATCAAATCAAATGTTTTGATTATTGGAAACAGCGGAACTGGAAAGACAGAAACGATTAAGCAAGTTGCAAAAAGATTAAATATTCCATATACTATTGAAGATGCTACAAAATATACCCAAGAGGGTTATTATGGAAATAATGTAGAAGACATGGTATATAATTTAATTGACAATGCAAATGGTGATTTAGAGAGAGCTGAAAAAGGCATCATTGTTATCGACGAAATTGATAAAAAAGCTGGTCGAGGAATTGAACGAGATGTAGCTGGAGCTGAAGTGCTTAAAAGTTTGCTTAAAATCATTGAAGGAACAACAATAGCATATATTTCACCTGAGAATATAATTGATGAGGAATTTACAAGTTTTGATACCAAAAATCTTATAATTATTTTTCTTGGAGCATTTGAAGGTTTAGATGAAATAAGGCAAAAGAGATTAAACCGAAATCCGTTAGGATTTGTGAAAAATGCTGATGTACGCAAAACAGATGAGAGGTATTTAAAAAAAGATTTAGTAGAATATGGCATGCCTGAAGAGTTTGTTGGAAGAATTGATACAATAATTGAGATGAACAAACTTGATAAGGAAAATTTGACTTTGATTTTGAAAAAGTCAAAATTATCCGTATTTCTAAAGTATGAGAACGAGCTTAAAAGAAAAGGGCTGACGTTAGTATACGACGAAGAAAAGTTATTTGAGAACATTGCGGAAGCGTCACTTGAACTTGATACTGGAGCAAGAGAACTTGCAAATACTGTAAACTATATCTTCGAAAATATTATATATGATATTTTAGTGAACCCAAAGAAATATACTAAGTGTATTTTAGATTCAGGTATTGTATATGATAATACGAAGTATCAATTGTCATAATAATAATAAAGCACACCATATTTTGTGATATTTTTTTAAATATGGTGTGTTTTTAATATTCGTTTAATATTCACATACTAAAATAAGCTCAAATAAAAAAAGGAGGAAAACGGATATGAATAGAAAAACAAAAAATATTATTATTATTTTAATAATTTTTATTATAGGATGCTTGAGCTATGTAACAATGAAAGCAGCTGGAAATAACACAAATTCTGTAAATAACAATGGAGAACAAAATGGTATGGGAACGCCTAGCAGCGTGACATATACGGCTACCAAAACCATAAATGAAGATACTTCAATAGATGGAGAAAACTATACCTCAGAAGAAGCGGATGAAAATGGTTTGCTAGTTGATGGAGATGTTGAAGTAAAAGCTTCAAATATTACTGTAACAAAGAGTGGAGATTCAGATTCTGGGGATACAAATAATGACAATGATGGTAATTTTTTAAGGACACAAAAAGATTCTTTGGGCAACTCTGGTTCTAATGGTGGTACAGTAACTTTAAATATGACAAATCAAAATGCAATAGGAAATATTGTTATAGATTCTATATCTTCATTAGATATGGTTATGGAAAGTGGCTCTTATTATGAGGGTACAATAAATGGAGAAAATAGTGCAAAAAGTATTACTTTGAAATTAGATTCTTCTCCTAAAATTAAACTTACTGGAGATTCTTATGTTACTTCATTAGATGATGAAACTAGCGATTATAGTAATATAGATTTTAATGGGTATACTTTGTATGTGAATGGAAATGCTATAAATTAATAATAGAAGTCAAAGGACAAAATTTTTGTCCTTTGATTTTTAAAATTGTATTGTAAAAAAAATCAAATAGTGATAGTATAAGAAAGAACAAAAGAGAAGGGGGTGAGAAGATGGAAAATAAAGAAGTAAAAATGAGTTTGTCAACATTTTTCTTAATAATAGCTATTATAGTGATAATTATAATGGGATATTTTATGTATAGATTGTCTAATGAAAAAAATGAAATCAGTATTAAAGCAAATGATTTAGATGCAAAAGTAGAAACGTTAGAAAATAAAATAGACAATATAGAAGATGCAAAGCAAACTGAAAATGTCAAATCAGAAAATGTTCAAACTGAAAATACTACAGGTTCAACAGCTTCAGAAAAAGATGAAAAAAGTAATAAATTATCACAAAATGAAGCCTTAAAACTATTAAAAGAAAAATTTGCAGCTATTGAGAAAATATGGATAAATCCATCAAGTGTATTTAATAAAAAAGGCCAAGATAATGAGGGACGTTTAGAAATAATTGACTGTAAAAAAACTATATTAAAATATGGAACAGAAAATTTATTTTTAGAGTTTGAAAAGAATATGCCTGAACTAATTGTAAATGAAGATAATACATATTATCTAGTAAATGGTGGTGGAGCAAGGTCATATGATGGACTAGATGGATTTGAAAATATAAAAATTACAGAGAATACAATAACAGCAACATTAAAAACAAAGCAAACAGGTCCAAATGAAAATGATGAGTGGGTTAAACAAAATGACAAAACAAGCGAATTTAAACTTGTAAAACAAGGAGAGCAATGGCTAGTGGATGAGTTTAATTCATCTGATTTAGATTAGAAAATTAAGAGCTAAGATTTTATATTTTAGCTCTAATTTTTTTTATAATAAATAAAAATCTCTTGCCAAAAACAACATAAAAATGATAAAATAATCAAAAAAGATTGAAAGGAAGCAAAAAATGTCAAATATATGTGATTATATAAAATGGCGAGGAGATTTAGAATTAAAAGTATCAGAATTTAACGAAATAGACAGTTTAATCTTATCAAGATTTTCATATTTACCATTTGAAAGTCTAATGAAAAATGAAGAAAAATTAACAATAGAGGAATTAGCAAAAAGATTTGAAAAAGCTGATAAAAGCAAACTAGAAATATTATGGCCAGATGATAGTGAACTATTCCCACTTTTAGGAAGTTCAAAAAGATTTGGAAAAATGATAGCAACAGACTTTATAAATAAATTTGACCCAGAACAAGAAAAACAGTTTTCAGCAATTACAGTTATACTTCCAGATGAAACAATATTTGTATCATATAGGGGAACAGATAACACAATAATTGGATGGAAAGAAGACTTTAATATGAGCTTTAAAAGTCACATTGCATCACAAATAGATTCTGTAAAATATATAAATGAAATAGCCCAAAAATATCAAAACAAAATAAGAATTGGAGGTCATTCCAAAGGAGGAAACTTAGCAGTATATGCAGCAGTTTTTGCAGATGAAGAAGTCAAAAAAAGAATTATAAATGTATATAATAGTGATGGACCTGGATTTGCGGATGATATAACAAATACAAAAGAATATAAAGAAATGATTGAAAAAGTTCATACATACATTCCACAATCATCTGTAATTGGAAGACTTTTAAATCATGAAGAAAAATATACAGTTGTAAAAAGCATTCAAAAAGGAATTATGCAACATGATTTATATAGTTGGCAAGTCCAAGGAACGAAAGCTGTATATTTAAAAGAAGTAACAAATGGAAGTGAATTTGTAGATAAAACAATAAAACAGTGGCTAGATAAAGTTGAACCCAAACAAAGGGAAATTGTAATTGATACCATATTTGATATTTTAAATAAAACAGAGGGAGACAGTATGGTTCAAATTAAGGAAAAATGGTTTAAAAATACTAGAATTATGCTAAAAAATTACAAAAATCTTGATGAAGAAAGCAAAAAAATGATAGATGAAATAATAAAAAAATTAATAGTTGTAGCTAAAGACAATTTTGTGGAAGAAATTCCTACATTTGTTAAAAAGAAAAAATAATAAGAAATACCATCCTTTTTAGAAAAATGCTAAGGATGGTATTTATATTTTAAAGAATATCATAAAAATTTTTGAAGATATATCCTTCTGATTTTAAAAATTGAATCGACTCTTTAAGTACATTAGAAGAATTGCTAACATCTTTAGTATCATGCATCAAAATTACCAGTGTATTTTTTCCTTTACATGTTTTTTTTAGATTGTTTAGTAATTGAGAATTATTGTATTTTTTTACTGAATCATTGTTTAGACAATTCCAATCTATATATGTATAATTTATATCCTTTAAAAGTTTTACTGCTTCTTTTTTCTTTTCTTTATTATTAGGCGACATAAATCCATTAGGAAATCTAAAAACATGAGAGCAATAATCTTGTATGCCGATTGCATTTCCTATTGCTAAATCTGTTTTTTTAATTTCATTTATGAAACTTTCACTATTTTTATATAAAATGGAATTATTGTGGTCATATCCATGGTTTGCGATAAAATGTCCATCATCATAAGCTCTTTTAACAATTTCAGGATGACTATCAACATTTTTACCTATAACAAAAAAAGAGGCTTTTACATTTTCTTCTTTTAAAATGTCTAAAACTTTAGGTGTGACCAATGCATTTGGACCGTCATCAAAAGTTAAAAATGCTATTTTTTCGGAACCATTAGTAAGCTCTGAAATTTTTGATATCATATCTTCGGAAAGTGTACTATTTTTTGAAAGTTCTATTGCTAATGAGGATTTGCGATTATTTAGAACAAATATGAAAAAAATTGATATTATTAGTACAAATAGAAGCATTAATATATAACTTTTTTTTATAAAAAATATTTTCATGTATTTATCACCTGTTAAATTTTATGATAAGTAATATTATTTTATGTGTGATATAAAAATATTTTACAGAATTATGTAAATCACCTAGACATTTTTGTCAAAATTTAGTATAATATATGGCGTAAGTAATTATTAACTATTCAAAAGGAGGCAAACATGGCAACTAAAAGGATTGTTGAAGGACGGTGGGATTGCAAGCAGTGTGGTTCTAAAGGTATTTTAGGAAGATATCGTGAGTGCACCAATTGCGGAAATCCCAGAGGAAAAGAGGTTAAGTTTTATTTCCCAGCTGAATCTGAAAAGGAATATGTCCAAGAAGATGAAGCAAAAAAAATTAATAAAAATCCAGATTGGATATGCAATTTTTGTGGAAGCTATAATTCAGATAGCCTTAGCAAGTGTAAGTCTTGCGGAGCAGAAAGAGGAAGCAGCAAGAATTACTTTGATATCCAAGAAGAACAGCAGAAAAAGAAAAAAACAGTTGAAGCTGATAAAACTCGCGAAGAAATGGAAAGCGAGAATTATTTGAATATCCAAAGAGAGCAGGAGGACAAGAAAAAAAGAGAAAATAAATTAAAGATAGCCTTGATATCTATTGGGGCTGTAGCATTACTTTCTATGATTATTGTTTTTCTCAGTACATTGCTTGCTCCTAAAGATGCATCAATGAAAATAACAGGCTTTTCATGGGAAAGAAATATTAATGTTGAACAGTTAAAGACTTTTCACGAATCTGATTGGAGCATACCAAATAGTGCTCGGGTAACAAGTGAAAAAAAGGAAATTCATCATTATGAGCAAAAACTAGATCATTATGAAACTAGATCAAGAGAGGTTGAAAAAACTAGAATTTCTCATTATGAAACAAAATCGAGAAAAGTTGAAAAAACCAGAATTTCTCATTATGAAATAGTTACAAAAACAAAGGATCTAGGAAATGGATACTTTGAAGAAGAAGAGTATGAGGAGCCTGTTTACGAAAACTACTATGAAACGGAGTATTATCAAGCACCTGTTTATGAAACCTACTACGAAACTGAGTATTACCAAGAACCTATTTATAGAGATGAACCTGTATATAAAACAAAGTATTATTATGATATAGATAAATGGGTTTATGAAAAATCTATAACTAGTAGTGGAAACGACCAAAAACCATATTGGGGAAAGGAAAACTTAAAGTCTAATGAAAGAGTTTCCAAAAAAGAGGAAATTTATAAAATCGACGGAGTTACTGAGGAAGAAAAGCCTGAAAATAAGACAGTCGAAGTTGATTTTGAAAAATGGGAAAACTTCGAAATTGGCCAGACAATCCCAATAAAAATTCATGTTACAGGATATGTCGAACTCATTGAAGAATAGTAAATGTTTCGAATAAGAAACTAATATGTAGAAAATAACACAAAACCAATATTTTTTGATTTTGTGTTATTTTTGGCATTGAAAAAAATTTTTCACATTTTATTTAACAAAAATTCACTTTTCTTCCTGAAATGGTAACAGAAAAAATCGGATGGGGAAGCGGTTCAAAAGATTTGAAAATACCAAATGTATTAAAAGTGTATTATGGAGAAATAGAAAAGCCAAATGAAGATATTGTTGTAATGGAAACTAATATTGATGATTGCTGTGGTGAGATATTAGGGTATACACAAGAATTGTTGTTTAAAAATGGTGCTTTAGATGTATTTTTCACTCCAATTTACATGAAGAAAAATAGGCCAGCTTATAGAATGACTGTTGTATGTAAAAAAGAAAATATGTTTGTAATAAAAAAGATTGTTTTTAGAGAAACTACAACAATTGGCATTAGATATAGATATGAGTATAGAACTGCTTTAAAGAGAGAGTTGGATGAAATTGATACGGAATATGGCAAAATCAAAGTTAAAAAAGTGGAGAATGATGGGAAAATTTATGTTTATCCAGAATATGAAAGCATAAAAGAGGCTGCTAGTAAAAATAATGTACCTTTGAAAGAATTGTATAAAATTAAAGAATTAAACTCTAATTAATAAAAAATGGTGAATTTATTTAGATTTTAAGAAAATTTGGTATTCTTTAATGATGAAAATACAAAAAAATATTGATTATTTTAGTCAAATATGTTATATTAAAGATGCGTAAGGCAATAAATTTATAAAATTTACATATAATATTATTGCTATACAAATAGCATAAAAAAAGCGGTGAATCCAGCCGAAAAATTGGAACTTAAAAAAGCGGTGAATCCAGCCGAAAAATTGGAACTTAAAAAAGCGGTGAATCCAGCCATAAATTGGAACTTAAAAAAGCGGTGTTTCCAGCCATAAAGTTGGAACTTGAAAAAGTAAGATTAGGGATAAAACTCTAATCTTTTATTGATTTTTAGGCATATTTGTTATATAATTATAGAACTTTAAGGAGGAATTTGTCATGATTTTAAATCTAAAAATTGTAAGAGTTAGTTCGGATTACTGTGATTATTTAAGAGAATTTGATGATAAGGTTTCATACAACAAATATGAAAAAGAATTGAGACCTTTTATAGGAATTTTATTTAAAATAGATGAATGTGAATATTTTGCGCCATTATCCAGTCCAAAGGAGAAGCACAAGAAAATGAAAAATACTGTAGATTTCTTTAAAATTAAAAATGGAGAATTAGGTGCTGTCAATTTTAATAATATGATACCAGTTAACAAGAATAATTATTCTTTGGTAGAACTAAACAAAGAAACGTTAACAATGTCAGAATTCAAGTATCAAAAATTATTAAAAGAACAATTAGAATGGCTAAATGCAAATTATTATCAAGTAAGAAATAAATCTTTTAAATTATATAATTTATATAACGATGGAAAATTACCCGAAAATATAATGAAAAGATGTTGCAATTTTAAATTATTAGAGAAAAAATGTATAGAATATAAAGTAAAAGATTAGGAGGAACAAGAGAAGCAAGAAAAAAGCTATTAGAAGAACAAAGAGAAAAATTAGTAGAAAAGCAAAAAAATATTAGTGAAACTTTAGAAAGACTAGACTACAAAATAAAACTTTATGGAGAGATAGAAGAAGGAAAAAGAAAAGATTTTTCTGAAGAATAATTGAATATAATATTAATTGAAGAAGGGGATTTTTACATCCTATCTCCAATTTTTGTGAAAAAATACGAAAAACATCTCCAAAAAACGTGAAAAAATTCAAAAATTATCTCCCAAAAATGTGAAAATGGCAGATTAATCTTACAAAATTGTAATATAAAATCTCCAAATATATGTTATAATATACATATCCAGTGAAAGGAGAAAATCAAAATGAAAAAAATCCTAATAGTAGAAGACGAAACAACAATAAGTCTAGAACTTCAAAAACTACTTCAAAATTCAGGCTATGAAGCAACAATCTTAAAAGATTTTACAAATAGCAAAGAAAATATATTAAAAGAAAAAGCAGACCTAATTTTACTAGATATAAACCTACCAAAAATAAATGGAGAAATTTTACTAAAAGAAATTAGAAAAAAATCAAATGTACCAATAATAATGGTAACAAGTAGAAGCGGAGAAATAGACGAAGCACTATCAATATCATATGGAGCAGATGACTATATAACAAAGCCATATAATCCAACTATATTACTACTAAGAATTCAAAATATATTTAGAAGGCTAGAACAATCAATAGACGATTTAAAATATGATGATATTTTAGTAAATCCATCAAAAGGAACATTAAGCAAAGAAAACAAAAATTTGGAATTAACCAAAAACGAAATGATAGTTTTTACATATCTACTAGCAAATAGAGGTAAAATTGTAACAAGAGATGATTTAATGACAGATTTATGGAATAACAATGAATTTATAAATGATAATGCTTTAACCGTAAATATAAGTAGGCTAAGGACCAAACTAGAGGCATTTGGATTAAAAGATGTAATAGAAACCAGAAAAGGACAAGGGTATAAGTTATTATGAAAATAAAAGAATATTTGTTTGATAAATTACCACAGACAATAGTTTTTGCTTTAGGTTATATAGCTACAATATTATTCCTAAAAGCTTTCAAAGTAGGTAAACCATTGATAATTGCAATAAGTTTTGTATTTGGGGTTATGTATGTAGCTATTATTGCAATTGATTATTTAAGAAAACAAAAGTTTTATAATAATCTTGTACAAACAGTAGATGGATTAGATAAAAAATATTTAGTATTAGAAATGATAAATAAACCAGACTTTTATGAGGGAAAGATATTTTATCAAACACTTTATGAGATAAACAAATCTATGATAGAAAATGTAAAAGAATATAGTTTAAGTATAGCTGATTTTAAAGAATATGTAGAAATGTGGATACACGAAGTTAAAATACCAATTTCGAGTCTTGTTCTGTTAAATCATAATCATAAAAATTCATTAGATAGTAAATATGTAAAGCAGATTAGAAAACTAGATGATTACATAGACCAAATTTTGTATTACGTAAGAAGTGAAAACGCGGAAAAAGATTATATTATAAAAGAAACTAGTTTAAATGATATTATAAAAAATGTAGCTTTAAAAAATAAAGATGACTTGCTTGAAAATAATGTAGATTTAATTGTAGATGTAAGTGAGGAAAAAGTTTTAACAGATAGTAAGTGGTTGGAATTTATATTAAATCAGATTATAAATAATTCTATTAAGTATAAAAGAGACAATATAAATTCTTATATCAAAATTAAAACTTACGAGAACACAAATTCGGTGAAGCTTTTTATTGAAGATAATGGCATTGGAATACCTAAAAATGATTTAGGACAGGTTTTTGATAAGTGCTTTACTGGTGAAAATGGAAGAGAAAAGTCTAAGTCTACTGGAATGGGTCTTTATATTGCAAAAAAGCTTTGTACAAAATTAGGACATAGAATTGAGATTGAGTCAGAAGCGGGAAATTTTACTAGAGTTGTAATTGCTTTTGGAAAGAATGATTTTTATAAACTGGGGATGAAATAAAAAGTTTAAAAAAGTATTGATTTAGTAAATAAAATGGTATATAATGAATATACTAATATTGATAAGTTAATTTATCAAATAAATTAGGTTACACAAACCTTTGATTTACTTCATAAACATGTGTAAATTTAAACATTAGGTTAGATATGAGCCTTTAAGAGGAAAATCTTATAAACGAATATCCTATTGAACATTAGGTTAGAAACGAGCCTTTAGTTTAACTATAAACGAGTTTTTGGAAAAATTTAAGGGGGTACTTATTTAAAGTATCCTCTTAATTTATTTTTGAGGAGGAATAGATGAAAGATACAAAGAAAATAAAATTAGGAAAATTAAATTTTTATATTATAGATGATGATTATATTGAATATTTAAGCGAATTTGATAAACATATTGCATATAACAAAAATGAAAAAAGACCATATATAGGAGTAGTAATTATTGTTGAAGAACATTACTATTTTGCACCTTTATTTTCTCCTAAAGTTAAGCATAAGACATATAAAGATAATTTAACATTTTTTAAAATAATAAATTCTAAAAATAAAAATGATTTAGGAATAATTAGGTTTTCTGACATGATACCTGTACCACAAGAAAGTATATGTTTATTAGACATAAAAAGTAAAAGCTATGGATATAGAAGGTTACTTTCAGAACAGTATTCATATATAAACAAACCAGAGAATAAGACGAAAATTATGGAAAAAGCAGAAAAAATTTACAATATAGTTAGTAGCAATAGCAAAGGTAAAATGGCAAAATTTTATAAAGAGCTAAGTTGCAATTTTAAATTATTAGAAGAAAAAGGTAAAGAATATAAAAAGGATTAATACCTTACAAAACTGTAACCTACTGTAATATTAAACTAACGACAACTCCTCAAAAATATCGTACAATAAGGCAAGAAAGGAAGGAAAAAATATGGAAAGTATTTTAAAAATTGAAAAAATCGAAAAATATTACGGCAACAAATCAAGCCTTACAAAAGCGATTGACAATATATCATTTGAGGTAAAAACAGGAGAATTTGTCGCAATAATGGGAGCAAGTGGCTCAGGAAAAACAACACTTTTAAATTGTATATCTACAATAGACAAAGTAACATCAGGTCATATTTATGTAGCAGGAGAAGACATAACAAAACTAAAAGGAAATGCTTTAAACAAATTCAGAAGGGAAGAACTAGGATTTATATTCCAAGACTTTAATTTATTAGATACATTAACAGCATATGAGAACATAGCTTTAGCATTATCTATACAAAACACAAATTCAAAAGAAATTGACCAAAGAATTAAAAAAGTATCAAAAGAGCTAGATATTGAAAGTGTACTAAATAAATATCCATACCAAATGAGTGGAGGACAAAAGCAAAGAGTAGCAAGTGCAAGAGCAATTGTTACAAATCCTAAATTAATTTTAGCAGACGAGCCAACAGGAGCATTAGACTCAAAATCATCAAAAATGTTACTTGAGAAATTTGGATTTTTAAATGAAGTTATTAAAGCAACAATCTTAATGGTTACACATGATGCATTTACAGCAAGTTATGCAACACGCGTTATATTTATCAAAGATGGCAAAATTTTTAATGAAATACATAGAGGACTAGACACAAGAAAAGAATTTTTTGATAAAATTATAGATGTTGTAACATTGCTAGGTGGGGATTTAAATGATGCTCTTTAAATTATCATTAAAAAACATCAAGAAAAGTATGAAAGATTATGCCATCTATTTTTTCACACTTATTTTAGGTGTTGCAATATTTTATGTATTTAACTCAATAGGAAGCCAAACGGCTATGATGACTGTTTCAAAATCAACTTCAGAAATTTTGGAACTTATGACTCCAATTCTATCAGGAGTTAGTGTATTTGTATCATTTATTTTGGCGTTTTTAATTATTTATGCTAGTAGATTTTTAATGAAGAGAAGAAAAAAAGAATTTGGGGTTTATATGACTCTTGGAATGAGCAAGAGGAAGATATCACTTATTTTGTTTTTTGAAACTTTATTTATTGGTATAATATCACTAACAGTTGGTTTACTTGCAGGAACAGTTTTATCACAATTTATGAGTGTTGTGGTTGCAGATATGTTTGAGGCAGATATGACTAAATTTAAATTTGTATTTTCAGAAAGTGCATGTATTAAGACTTTAATTTATTTTGGTATTATGTATTTGGTTGTTATTATTTTTAATACATTTAATATTAGTAAATGTAAGCTTATTGATTTGATATATGGAAACAGAAAGTCAGAAGCGGTTAAATTGAAAAATCCATGGCTTTGTATAATAATTTTTATGATATCAGCCTGTGCACTTGGATATAGCTATTATGCTGTAACAAAAGGAATAAATGAAGTTTTAAGTACTAACAAAAGGATGTTAGCAATAATAGCAATTGGCTCGATATCTACATTTTTCATTTTCTGGTCATTATCTGGACTTATTTTAAAGATTGTAAAAAGTAATAAGAAGTTTTATTACAAAGGTTTAAATAGTTTTACTGTAAGACAAATAAGTAGCAAAATCAACACAACAGTATTTTCAATGACAGTTATATGTTTGATGTTATTTATTACAATATGTGTATTATCTAGTGCTTTATCTATGAAAAATTCTTTAAATAGGTCATTTGAAAGCTATGCACCAAGAGATGTAGAATTAAGCAAAAGATGCGACGTAGATGAGGAATTAAAAGATTATGGTTATACTGATGAACAAATTGAAGGTTCAAAGATGAGTATAAAAGAAATATTAGATAAATTAGACTTTGATTATCAAAAATATTTCAAAAATATAGAAGAATACGCTATATATACAAATAATGAAGTTAATTTAAAAAGTGTATTAGGAGATTATTATGAAAATGCTTCGTCAAAATATTCTTCTTTAATGTATGACAACAAAGTAGAACTAATGAAATTAAGTGATTATAATAAATTGGTTAAAAGTTTGAACTTGGAAAAAATATCATTAGATGATAATCAATATGCATATGTAGCAAATTATGAAATGTCAGTAAATTTGGAGAATGACGCACTAAAAACAAATCCAAAAATAGTTATAGATGGTAAAGAATATTTACCTAGATATGATAAATGTGTAGATGGATTTTATGAAATGGCAGGTAATAAGATAAATGATGGATTTATTGTTTTGCCAGATAGTGCATTTGTAAATAGTAAAAAAACATTTGAATTTTTAGTTGCAGATTATAATGAAGAGACAGATAAAATAGAGGAAATGGTAAATGATTTAATAAATAAAGATTATTATAAAAATACTAATTTAACTATAAATACAAAATCAGATATTAGAGATTCTAGTGTTGGGCTAGGTGCGATTGTTACATTTATTGGATTATACTTAGGAATTATTTTCTTAATCTCTTGTGCAGCAATACTTGCATTAAAGGAGCTTTCGGAATCTAGTGATAATTTTATTAGATTTGAAATGCTTAGAAAAATAGGCGTTGATGAAAAAGATTTAAACAAGGCTTTATTTAGACAAATTGGAATATTTTTCATGTTTCCACTTTTGATTGCAATTATTCATTCTATTTTTGGAATTAAGTTTAGTAATTATATACTTAAGGCAAGTGGCGTAAGTTTTGATTTGAATTCTATTATTATGACTGCTGTGTTTATTGTTATTATTTATGGCGGGTATTTTGTAGTTACTTATTTTAGTAGTAAAAATATTATTAGAGAGAAAAATTAAAAGGTTGTGAGTGGTCATAATAGTATACAAAATATTCATGTATAATTTCTAACTTTATAGAAAAAATAAAAATGTGAAACAAAACTAGCAAAAATGCTAGAAATTGTTTCACATTTTATTTAATATTTATTTTGTGAGAAGTTTTACAAAAAAGTAATTAGAAGTATTGTCTGGCGAGCCATATAGAGAACAATATTGTTTTAATTCATTTTCTATTCTTTCTAAAATTACATCATGATTGTTTCCAAGCTCAATTAAATATTTTGATTTTGGAATGTAATTAGGGTTGTACTCATTTGTAATACACATTTTATATTGTCCGTCTTTCGACATTCGTATAGAAATTCCTTTAATATTAGAATTGAAAAATGCACTAATAGAAAGTGAATACGGATTTTTTGTGCTTCCCTCCCAAACAGAAAAACTATATTTTTTGGATAGTTTACAAATAGACTCTGTTAATTTTTCAAAATCTTTTTCAAGTCTTATATCTTTATTTGATTTATATTTTCCATTAGGATATTTTTTATCAAATGCATCTAACATCATTTTATATTTTCCAGCAAATGTTGAAATATTGCCTAAAGGGTGACCAAAATGATAAGATGTTCTACCACATTTCAAATTTTTAAATTCAATTATTGCATGGTCAGTAATTATGTTTCTTTCAGATAGTTCGTCATAAAAGCTTTTTTTGTAAATTCTTTTATATTCTTCAAAAGATTCTGTTTGCCAAAAAGTATTGTAAAAAGGCGAATGAAAAGATTTTATCCAATCCCACATAATTTGTTTGTCTTCAACATTTGGAGCCTGTTCATGGCATTCAGCACATAATAATACGAGGTTGCTTGGCTTGTCTGGTCCACCCAATGAATCTGGAATTATATGACAACGTTGTAAATTTCTTTCACATCCACATCTCCAACATATTTTGTTTGCTTCAGCCCAGTCAAAGTTCATATCACATTCGTCAATATATTGAATCCAGTAATCAATAATTTCTTGTTTGGTTGTTTTAATTTGTTCTTTTTTATTTTTCATATTTTTAATTACCTCCTAGAAGTATATTAACACATTTTTTTATAAAAGGCTAACCCAGAAAAAAATTGAGATAAATCTTGCAAAAAAAATATCATTAAAGTATAATAAGTCATTGGTAAATATAAATTTAAAGGGAGGCAATATCTATGTTTTTATCAGTAATTTTAATTATAATAGGATTTGTACTATTAATTGTAGGAGCGGATATATTAGTTGATGGTTCAAGCGGAATAGCTAAAAAATTTCATATTCCAGAAATAATAATTGGGCTTACAATAGTATCAATAGGAACATCAATGCCAGAATTATTTGTAAGTATAACATCAGCACTAGATGGTTATTCAGATATGGCAATAGGAAATATTATAGGAAGTAACATAAGCAATTTACTGCTTATATTGGGATTATCAGCGGCCATAAAACCTGTTGTATTTCAAAAAGAAACGAGATTATATGAAATACCAATGTGTTTGTTAGTAACAATTATTCTTATGATTTTTTGTAATACAAATGGTGGAATATCTAAAATAGAGGCAATCGCATTATTAATACTATTTTGTGTTTTTATTGGGTACACAATATATATGGGAAAAAGAGAAAGTCAAAAGGAAATAGTAGAAATTAAAACAGAAGAAAAGAAAAATAGCACAATAAAAAATATAATTTTTGTATTAATAGGAATCTGTGGGTTAAAAATAGGCGGAGACCTAGTTGTAAATAATGCGGTAAATGTAGCGAATCACTTTAATTGGAGTGAAAAATTGATTAGCTTAACTATTTTGGCAATAGGAACTAGTTTACCGGAATTAGTTACAAGTGTAACTGCTGCAATTAAAGGAAATAGTGACATAGCTATTGGAAATATTATAGGTTCAAATATTTTTAATATTTTGCTTATAATTGGAGCATCTGCACTTATTACACCAATTACATATAATTTTTCTTATAATTTTGATTTTAGTGTGTTAATTGTATCATCAATAATTTTAGCAATATTTCCGTTTATACCACCAAAAGACAAAATGAGTAGATTTAATGGAATAGTGTATTTACTTATTTATATAACATATTTAATTATTTTATTTGTAAGATAAAAGATGTCAATTTATATTGGCGTCTTTTTTTAAAAAATTAAATAAAAAATATTGACAATAAAAATTATTATGAATATAATATAAAAAGAAAGTTGAACAGATATTCAACCAAACAAAAGAGTATATCATAGAAAGGGGGCACAAATGGCAAAAAATGAATTTATATGTGATTGCAATATAATACATCAAGATGTTGTACAAAACACGATAAAACAAATGGCAGATGAAGATACTTTTAACAAATTAGCAGAATTTTTCAAAATATTAGGAGATACAACAAGAACTAAAATCTTATATGCACTGGATAAAAACGAAATGTGCGTATGTGATATAGCAAATGTTTTAAACATGAGCAAATCATCAATATCACATCAATTAGGGACGCTAAGACGTTCAGGAATAGTAAAATGCCGAAAAGTAGGCAAGGAAGTATTTTATAGTTTAGATGATGAGCATGTAAAAGAGGTGTTCGAGGTAGGAATGGAACATATTGAACACAGAAAGTAAAAAAATGTAGGTAAAAAGTTTGAAAAATAATTGTAAAATATTTTTAATCAAATTTTGTGCCTTGAAAGAAAGGAATATAGGTAAATATGAAGTATAATTTTAAAATAAAAGGATTAGACTGTGCAAACTGTGCAGCAGAATTAGAAAGAGCAATACAAAAAATAGATGGAGTAAATGAGGCAACAATAAGTTTTATGACAGAAAAATTGGTTATAGAATGTGATGAAGAAAAGAAAGAAGAAGTTATGAAAAAAGTTCAAAAAGTAATAAAAAGAGAAGAACCAGATTGTACAATAAAAGAAGTATAAAAAAAGCCCAAATTGAAAATATTTTCGATTTGGGCAAATTAAAGAAAGGAAAAAGAAAGGCTGAATAATATCCAAATAATGGAAATTTATTCATTCTAATTTGAGTCTTTAATGAAAGGAATGATAGTGGAAATGAAAAAAAGAGCAATAAAAATATTAATAGCACTAGTTATATACATAATTGCAATTGTGGGAAACTTTGGAAATATTTGGATAAAAGATGCATTATTTATAATAAGCTATTTGATAGTAGGATTTAGCATATTGAAAAAGGCTATAAGAAATATTTTTAGAGGAAAAGTATTTGATGAAAACTTTTTAATGGCTGTTGCAACTATTGGAGCATTTGGGGTTGGAGAATTTCCAGAGGCAGTTGCAGTAATGTTATTTTACCAAATTGGGGAATTATTCCAAAGCTATGCAGTTGATAAATCGAGAAAATCAATATCAAGTTTAATGGATATAAGACCAGATTATGCAAATGTAATAAGAAATAATAAAGAAGAAAAAGTTGACCCAGATGATGTAAAAATTGGAGAACTAATTGTTGTAAAACCTGGAGAAAAAATACCACTAGATGGAATAATTGCAGAAGGAACAACAATGCTTGATACAAAAGCACTAACAGGAGAATCTGTGCCAGTAGAAGTAAAGGTAAATGATGAAGTATTAAGTGGTTCGATAAATGAAAGTGGAAAAATTTTAGTAAAAGTTTCAAAAGAATATGGAGAATCTACAGTAAGTAAAATTCTGGATTTAGTTGAGAATGCAAGTAGCAAAAAATCAAAATCTGAAAATTTTATTACAAGATTTGCTAAATATTATACTCCAACAGTTGTAATAATAGCCGTAATTCTTGCTATTGTTCCACCATTTATATTTAAAGGAACATCATTTAGCGAATGGATTTATAGAGCACTATCATTTTTAGTTGTTTCATGTCCATGTGCATTAGTTATATCAATACCACTAAGCTTTTTCGGTGGAATTGGTGGAGCATCTAAAATGGGAATATTAATAAAAGGAAGTAACTATTTAGAGGCTTTGGCTTCAACTGAAATTGCAGTATTTGATAAAACTGGAACTTTAACTAAAGGAGTATTTGAAGTTCAAAAAATTGAAACGAATAATATAGATAAAGACGAATTACTTGAGATTGCAGCATATGCAGAAAATTATTCAAATCATCCTATTGCAAAATCTATAAAAAATGCTTATAAAAAACAAATAGATACAAATAGGATTAAAGATATAAAAGAAATTTCTGGGCATGGAATAAGTGTAAAAATTGATAATAAGAATGTGCTAATTGGTAATGAAAAATTGATGGAAGAAAACAAAATTGAATATACTAAAAGTGAAGATATTGGAACAATTTTATATGTGGCCATAAATAATAAATATAAAGGATTAATTATAATTTCAGATGAAATAAAAGAAGATTCATTAGGACTCATAAAGAATTTGAAAGATTTAGGCGTAAAGAAAACTGTAATGCTTACAGGTGATAAAAAAACAGTTGGAGAAGCTGTTGGAGAAAAAATTGGACTTGACGAAGTTTATACAGAATTATTGCCAGATGGAAAAGTAGAAAAAGTAGAAAGTTTAATGAGAGAAAAAACAGAAAAGGGTAAACTCGTATTTGTAGGCGATGGAATAAATGATAGTCCTGTTCTTGCTATGTCTGATATAGGAATTGCAATGGGAGCATTAGGCTCTGATGCGGCAATTGAAGCCGCTGATGTTGTTATTATGACAGATGAACCTTCTAAAATAGCTGACGCTATCGGCTTATCTAGAAAAACAATGAAGATTGTAAAAGAAAACATTGTTTTTGCAATTTTTATTAAGGTTTTAGTTTTAGTTCTTACAGCAATTGGTCTTTCAACTATGTGGGAAGCTGTTTTTGCAGATGTAGGTGTTTCTATAATTGCTATAATTAATGCTTTAAGAATGCTTAAAGTGAAAAAATAAGATTTTTTAAGTACCATTGAAAAAAAGTGCCATAAATGGCAAAATTTACAAAAAGATTATTTTGAAATAGGAGAATGAAAATGGAAAATACAAAATTTGGTATATCGTTAGCAGGTGGAGGGCTACAAGGATTTGCACATATAGGAGCCTTAAAAGCTTTAGAAGAACTAGGAATAAAAATAAAATATATATCAGGAACAAGCACAGGAAGTGCAATTGCATCACTTTATGCGATGGGATATACTCCAGATGAGATACAAAAAATATGTAAAGAAAAATACAAAAAAATATTAAAGATAAGGAAAAAAGTATTATGCCAAATGGCAATAAATTTCCTTTTACATAAAGAAACAAGGGTAGAGGGCATAATAGATGGAGGACTTGTAGAAAATTTTATAAATGAAGCAGCAAAAGAAAAAGGAAAAGAAATGCTTTCAAGTTTTACATCTACAAAGATTGCAATAGCTACAGTTGATACAATATCAATGAAAGAATGTCTATTTATATCAGAAGAATTAAAAAACAAAGATAAAAACATAGATTATATAAAAGATATAACAATAGGAAAGGCTGTACGTTCAAGCATGGCATTTCCAGCAATATTTACAACATCAAATTATGAAAAATATAATTTTTTAGATGGAGGAACGGTAGATAATTTACCGGTACAAGTTTTAAAAGATATGGGAGCAACTAAAACAATTGCAATATGTTTTGATTTAAATAAATATACACCTAGCAAAAGTTTGGAAGGTGTGTTAGTAAGAGCACTTGATATATTTTCACATTCTGGAGTAGAAAAGGCAAAAGAAATAGCAGATATTGCAATAGAAATTTATAATCCAAATACAAGTTTGCTTTCGATGGATGAAATAGAAAAAACAGTACAAAACGGATATGATGCAGTTATGAGGCAAAAAGAAAAAATATTAAAATATGTTTGATTTTTCATTTCTTTTGTGATATAAATTAAAAATGTAATTACATATTAATTGAAGGGAGTAACAAAAATGGAAGTAAATGAAGAAAAAAGAAAGAAATTTATGGAATTTGCAGGAAAAAGGGTAAATAATGTAATGCATGACATTCAAATATTAGAACCAATGGCAAGAAGCAATTCATATGATTTTACAAAAGATGATGTTGAAAAAATGTTTTCAGCAATGCAAGATTCTTTAAATGCTACAAAAGCTGAATTTGAAAAGAAATTTGAAGAAAAAGCAAGAGCAGAAAAAAAGGTATTTTCTTTTGATACAGAAATAGCAGCAACGGTTGAAGAAAACAACATTATAACTGAAGAAAATAATATACAATAAAAAATAGATTATTTTATATAAGATATAAATTAGTTAAAATAAAGAAATTATACGAAGCATTTTGTCGAAAAGTGTCTAAATTTGCGGTGAAAATAACTTGACAAGATGACAAAATTTGACATATAATCTGAGATGTAAATTTCAAATTTCTTTATTCAATTAATTTATTTGAGAAAATTTTGTTCTAAAAGTTAATTTTATTATCTCTATGAATTTTTTATAAATGTAAATTTGGAAAATATGTAAAAAAGGAGGAATAAACTATGACAGACGAACAAAGAGATAGTCTTTTAATCGAAATGTCTGAAAATCTAAAGAATGTTAATAAGGTATTAGATGTTCATACCAGAATACTAAATGAACATACACAAACCTTAAATGAGCATACTAAAATACTAAATGAACACACCAAAACATTAAACGAACATTCAAAAATGCTAGAAGAACACTCAAAAATGTTAAAAGAACACTCAAGCGAATTAGTCAGAATAAGACAGAATATGGCTAGAATGGAACATGACCTTTCAGACAAAATTGCAGCTTTATTTGATTTAGGAGAAGTGCTTAATGACAAATTTGAAGAAAACGATTTACGAATAAAAGGAATGCAAAATACTTTAGATTGGCATAATAGAAGGCTTTTAAAATTAGAAACAGCTGAATAGTAAAAAGATATAATTACACGTTTATCTTTGTGTAATTATATCTTTTTATTATAAAAAAATTTCAAAAAAAGCGAAAATTCATTTGACAAAATTCTTCAAAAAAAGTATAATACTAGGGCTTACTTAACCTATAACATGTATGATTACATCAAAAAATAAAAAAGAAAGAGGGAGAAGTTTGAAAAAAATTGTAAAATATTTTTAATCAAATTTTGTGCCTTAAAAGAAAGGAATGTGGTAAAAAATGGAAAAAGAAGAAAACATACTAGGACATGAAAAAATTAGCAAATTAATTATAAAATTTTCTGTTCCTTGTATAATTTCATTACTTGTAAATTCACTATATAATATAGTAGACCAAATTTTTATTGGACAAGGAGTAGGATATTTAGGAAATGGAGCAACAAATGTAGTATTCCCATTAGTAATGATTGGACTTGCATTTTCATTAATGTTTGGGGATGGAGCATCAAGTTATTTAAGTTTAAAATTAGGGGAAAAAAAGCAAGAAGAAGCAAAAATAGGTATAGGAAATGGAATTTTACTATCAGTAATAGTATCAGTTTTATTTGGAGCTATAACTTTAATATTTTTGCCAATATTTTTAAAGATATTTGGATGTACAGATAATTTAAGAGATTATGCAATGGCATATGGAAAAATCATTGCAATAGGATTTCCTTTCTCAATGATAGGAACAACCCTAAACTCAATTATAAGAGCAGATGGAAGTCCTAAATATGCAATGACATCAATGCTTGCAGGTGCAATATTAAATACAATTTTAGACCCAATATTTATATTTGTATTACATAAGGGAGTAGAGGGAGCAGCAATAGCAACTGTTATAAGTCAAATTTTAACATTTACATTAAATGTGGCATATATAAAAAGATTTAAATCAATAAGAATAGACAAAGACAGTTTGAAATTAAGAGCAAATGTATGTAAAAAAGTATCAGCATTGGGAATAAGCAGTTTCATAACAGAAATGAGCATTGTATGTGTTATGACAGCAGAAAATAATTTACTTGGAAAAGCTGGAGCAGAAAGCAAATTTGGAGCTGAAATACCGATTACTGTCCTTGGAATCGTTATGAAAATAAGCCAAATACTAAATAGTATAATAATAGGAATTGCAGCAGGAAGTCAGCCGATATTTGGGTACAATTATGGCGCTAGAAAATTCGATAGAGTAAAACAAACTTTAAAAATAGTCTTAGGTTCAAGTTTAGTAATAAGCACGATAGCATTTATATTATTCCAGACAATACCAGATAAATTGATTGCAATATTTGGTAGTGGAGATGAAAACTACATGGAGTTTGCATGTTTAGCGTTTAGAACATATTTACTTTTATGTATATTTAATGGAGTACAAATACCATCTGGAATATTTTTTCAAGCAATTGGAAAAAGTACAAAAAGTGCAATATTATCTCTTTCAAGACAGATTGTTATATTAATACCATCAATGATTATATTAAGCAAAATATTTGGCATAATGGGAGTTTTATATGCAGGACCTGTTGCAGATGGATTAGCATTTGTACTAGCAGCATTTTTATTAATTAAAGAAATAAAGTATTTAAAGGAAAACGGTACTGAAAATGAAATTGTTTCTAAAGAAACAAACGTAAGTAAAGAAAACAAAGATAAAATAATAATAACAATAGCAAGAGAATATGGTTCAGGTGGAAGATATATAGGAAAATTAATTGCTGAAAAGCTTAAAATAAAACTATATGATAAAGAATTTATTTCAAAATTAGCAGAAGAAACAGGACTTTCGGCTAAATACATTGAAAACAGTGAGCAAAAAAGAAGTGCACTTGAAACATTAAATAATGGATATTATTCTGGACTAAGTAATTCAGATGAATTATTTATAAGCGAATCGGAATTAATTAAAAAAATTGCTGATGAGGATTCTTGTGTTATAGTAGGAAGATGTGCGGATTTCATATTAAAAGATAAAAAAGACGTAATTAAAATATTTGTTTATAGTGATATGAAAGGCAAAGTAAATAGAGCCGTAAATATATATGGACTAGATGAAAACAATGCTGAAAAGGAAATAAACAGAATTAATAAGTTAAGAGCAAATCACTATAAATACTATACAGAAAAAGAGTGGAAAAATCCTGAAAATTATGATATTTGTATAAATAGTGACGGAATAGGTGTAGAAAAAGCAGCGGAGTTAATTTGTGAAATGGTAAATAAAAAAACGGGAATATTATTATAAAATAAAGAAAGGACACATTGATGGAAAAAGTAGTGCCAAATTTTTTTGAAGAACTTTTAATAAAACAATATGGAAAAGAAATTTCTGAAAATATAATTTTAAATTTATTAAAACCTAAGAAAGTAACATTAAGAGTAAATACAATAAAATCAAATGTCGATGAAATTAAAGAGGCTTTGATTGCTGAAAATATAAGTTTTAAAAATCTAAGATGGTATAATGATGCTTTTATAATAGAAAATGCAAAAGAGGATATATTAAAAGAATTAGAAATATATAAGCAAGGCAAGATTTATTTACAAAATTTATCATCAATGTTGCCACCGATAGTATTAAATCCTAAGCCACAAGAAAATATATTAGATATGGCAGCAGCACCCGGAGGAAAAACAACACAATTAGCAGCTTTATCACAAAATAAAGCATATATTACAGCATGTGAAAGAAATAAAATTAGAGGTGAAAAACTTAAATACAATTTAGAAAAACAAGGAGCAAGCATGGTAAATGTAATGTTAGAAGATGCAGCGAGTTTAAGTGATTTCTTTTCTTTTGACAAGATTTTACTTGACGCACCTTGTAGTGGTAGTGGAACAGATAATGTTTTTAAAAGTAACTTTACATTGGAACTTATCCAAAAGTCTAGCAAGACTCAAGAAAAATTGTTAAGAAAGGCTTTGAAAATTTTAAAACCTGGAGGAGAAATGGTGTATTCTACATGTTCAATTTTGAAAAATGAAAATGAAAAGGTTATAGAAAAGGTTTTGAAAGATTTTAAGGCAAACTTGGTTCAAGTAGATTTTGATGATGAAATTGAATGTTTGCCATGTGCAATAAAGGAAGCAAAAGTAGTTGCGCCTAATGAGTTATTTGAAGGATTTTTTGTGGCTAAAATTAGAAAGATATTATGTTGACAACATAGAAAAGCCGTGGTACAATAAACATGTAACTGTCGATTAGCAAAACAGGAGGAAGAATATGATAAAAATTGACATTATGGAAGTGGCAAGTTATAACAACCTCGATGCCCTGAAAAAAGTCTGGAAAGGTAGCTGGGTTTTGAAGCATGTGGCTATTAAGTACAACACTGGAGGCTTCCCTAATGAAGACCCGGAAACTTGGCCATTCAAAGCTACTTTTGCGGAAGGACGAGATGAGATTGTGGTACGGATTTACTCATTAGCCGTAGGATATGGTGGAACAGGACCACGCAATTTAATCGAGATTTTAGATTGGCTGAATGTAAAGTATCATGAGGATGATATTATCACCAAGAAACGGATGGACAATGATGGTTGGATTCGTTTAAACTACCCGATGTAATGTAATATTAAACTGTTTCCCACAGCACGCTTGTTATTTTAAGCGTGCTGGGTATTTTTTGTAAATTATAAAAAAATCTTGTAATTTAATTTCTATATGTTATAATTATGAATATAAAATACAAAAACACGAAAGGAGAAATTAAAAATGTCAACAACAAGATTTGTTTTAAATGAAACATCATATTTTGGAAATGGCGCAAGAGAGGTACTTGCAGAAGAAATTACAAAGAGAGGATTCAAAAAAATATTTTTAGTATCAGATAAATCTTTGGTACAAGCTGGAGTAGCAGCAAAAGTAGAGGAAGAACTAAAAAAAGCTAATATAGACTATAATCTATATTCAGAAATAAAACCAAACCCAACTATAAAAAATGTATTAGATGGAGTTGAAGCATGCAAACAAGCAGGAGCTGATTTAATAGTTGCTGTTGGTGGAGGTTCAAGCATGGATACAGCAAAGGGAATATCTATAGTAATGACAAATCCAGATAGGGCAGATATAAAATCTTTAAATGGATTATCAAACACAGTAAATAGAGGAATGCCACTTATTGCTATGCCAACAACTGCTGGAACTGCAGCAGAAGTTACAATCAACTATGTAATAACAGATGAAGAAAGAAAAATAAAAATGGTATGTGTAGACCCACATGATATTCCAATAATAGCTATTGTAGATACAGAACTTATGGCATCAATGCCAAAAGGTTTAGCTGCTGCAACAGGATTAGATGCTTTGACACACGCAGTGGAAGGATATATTACAAAAGCACACAATTTAATGTCTGATATGTTTCATATGGAGGCAATTAAGCTTATATTTGCAAACTTAACAAAAGCAGTAAATGATAAAGACCCAGATGCAATTGAAAAAATAGGATATGCTCAATATATTGCTGGAATGGGATTCTCAAATGTTGGCCTTGGTATTGTTCATTCAATGGCTCACCAATTAGGTGCTGTATATGATACTCCACATGGAATTGCAAATGCTATGTTATTACCAACAGTTATGAGATTTAATGGAGAAAATCCAGAAACAGCTCAAAGATTTAGAGAGATTTTATGCCAAATTGGTAGACCTGATGCAGCTCATTTGAATGACCAAGATGTTATTAATACATTTGTTTGGATGATTTCAGAACTTTCTAAATCAGTTGGTGTAACACAAAAAATTACTGACTATGGTGCTAAAGAGGAAGATTTTGAAATGCTTGCAGATAAAGCTATGATGGATCCTTGCAAACCTGGTAATCCTAGAGAGGTTTCAAAAGAAGAGTTTGTGGAATTGTTTAGAAGAGCAGCAAAATAAATTTTAAATGAATAAATTTGCAAATAACCTGGGAAGACTAAGTAGAGTTTTTTTAGGTTATTTTTTTATAAAAAAATATAAAAAAAGCTTGTCAAAAAAATGTATAAATGATATAGTGTGAAAAATGTCGAAAGTTGCAACTAAAAGTGAACAACAAACATGTATAAATTTAGAATTTTTTTTACAAAAAGTATTGAAATTTTATTAAAGTAATGATATCTTTAAGAGAGACACAATTCAGTTTGACTAAAATCATATAATATTGATGGAGGAAAATAAAAATGAATATTGATTTTGCAAATGAAAATATAGTAGTTGAAAGCATAAAAACACAATTAACGCCAGTTAAAATCAAGAAAAATATAGACATAAAAGAAAAATGTTATAAAGCATTAAAGAGAATGGCAGATATAGGAGGAGCAATTATAGGAAGTATATTTGTTTTTCCATTAATGATTGGGATAGGCATTGCGAATTTTCTTGTTAATGATAAAGGACCAATATTTTATACTCAAAACCGAATTGGAAAAAACGGAAAAGAATTTAAAATGTACAAATTTAGGTCAATGGTAGTTGGAGCAGACGAGATTTTAGAAGAATACCTAGAAAATAATGCTGAAGCAAGAGAAGAATATAGAATAAATAAAAAATTAAAAAATGACCCTAGAATAACAAGGGTAGGAAATTTTATAAGAAAAACAAGCCTTGATGAATTTCCACAATTTATAAATGTATTAAAGGGAGAGATGAGTCTAGTAGGGCCTAGACCATACTTGCCAAAAGAAACAGAAGATATGGGAAAATATTTAGATTATATAACGCCTGTAAAACCTGGAATAACTGGATTTTGGCAAATATCTGGAAGAAATGAGCTAACATTTCAAGAAAGATTGGAATTGGACAAGGAATATTTTAAAAGAAAAAGTATAACTATGGATTTAAAAATACTGTTTAAAACAGTATTGAAGGTTTTTAACAAAGAAGGAGCATTATAATGTGTAATATAAGGATTATTGTTGCAGCACACAAAAAGTATCAAATGCCACAAGATAAAATGTATCTTCCTGTACAAGTTGGAGCTAAGGATAAAGAAAATATAGGATACCAAAGAGATTGCGATGGTGAAAATATATCAGACAAAAATCAATTTTATTGTGAATTAACAGGATTATATTGGGCTTGGAAAAATTTAGATAATAACTATATTGGATTGAGCCATTATAGAAGACATTTTTCATGTGAAAAAGTAATTCCACATAATGAGGATGAAAAATTCAAAGTTTTGTTAAATGAAAAACAAGCAGAAGAAATCTTAAAAAATACAGATATAATTTTACCGAAGAAAAGAAAATATTATATTGAAAATCTATATAATCATTATAAACATACTATGTATATCGAAACTTTGGACGAAACAAGAAAAATAATTGAAGAAAAATATACAAAATATTTACCAGAATTTGACAAGTTACATAAAAGAACGTCAGCTCATATGTTTAATATGTTTATTATGAAAAAAGAATATTTGAATATGTATTGTGAATGGCTATTTGATATTTTATTTGAACTAGAAAATAGAATTGACCCAAATAAATATGATAGTTTTCATGCTAGATATTTGGGTAGAATTTCTGAACTTTTGTTGGATGTTTGGATAAATACGAATGGATTTAACTTTAAAGAGGTTAAGGTAATTGATATGCAAAATGTAAATTGGCTAAAAAAAGTAGGAGCTTTTTTGATGGCTAAATTTACAGGGAAAAAATATAGAGGGAGTTTTTAGAAAAAAAGAAAATGAAAATAAAGGTACTTACGGTAACCCCAGCACTAAGTTTGTGTGGAGGAATAGAGGGATACACAATGAATTATTACAGAAATATGTCTGATAATATAGAAATGGATTTTATAACACATGAAATGAAAGACGAATACTACAAAAAAGAAATTACTTCTAGAGGCGGAAAAGTATATTTAATGCCTAGAATAAATAGCAGAAATTTAAAAGAATTTTTGACAAAAATATCTGTATTTTTCAAGCAAAATCATGAGTATGATATTATACATTGTAATATGGCAAATGCGGCAATTTTTTATTTTTATTTTGCTAAAAAGTATGGAATAAAGGTTAGAATATTACATAGCCACCAAAATAATTTATCAGATAAATTTACGCATAGGTTAAGAAATGCACCACTAATATATTTTGGTAAAAAGATGGCTACACATAACTTTGCATGCTCAAAGATTGCTGGAGATTTTCTCTATAAAAAACAAAAATATGAGCTTATTAATAATGCAATAGACGTTGAAAAATTTAAGTATAATGAAGAAATAAGAAAAAAAATAAGAAAAAAAGAAAAATTTGAAAAAGACGAGATTGTTTTTGCTAATATAGGAAGATTTTGTAATCAAAAAAATCAATTGTTTTTAATAGAAATATTTAATAGAATACATGAAAAAAATTCAAAAACCAAACTTCTATTAATAGGAGCTGGGGAGTTAAAAGAAAAAATTATAAAAAAAATAGGTTTATTTGGATTAAATAACTGTGTTTTTGTGAAAAATTCCATAAATAATGTAAATGAATATTTGCAAGCAATTGATGTATTGGTAATGCCATCTTTATACGAAGGCTTACCCGTCATAGGAGTGGAAGCACAGGCCGCAGGTGTTAAATGTTTTTTTTCCAATACAATAACAAAAGAAGCAAAGATTCTAGATAAAACAGAATATATAAATTTGAATTCATCTCCAGATGAGTGGGCAGATATAATATTGGAAAAAATTAAAAATTTGGAAAGAGTAGATGAAACAAAAACATTGCAAAACAAGGGATATGATATAAAAAAAGAAAGTCAGAAAATGGAAAATTTATACATGGAATATATAAAGGAAGATAAAAATGGAAAACAAAGTTAAAATATTTGTAGTTACACATAAAATTGCAAAAACTCCAGATAAAAAATGCTATGTTCCAATACAAGCGGGGGCAGAAATACATAATAAGTTAGGATATATAGAGGATAACACAGGAGATAATATTTCGAAAAAAAATGATAATTATTGCGAACTTACAGCTTTATATTGGATTTGGAAAAATTGTGATAGCAATATAGTTGGACTTACGCATTATAGGAGGTATTTTTTCAACAAGAGATTTTGTAGCAATATAAATAAAGTTATAGATGAAAATGATATAGATAAATATTTAAAGAAATATGATGTAATAATTCCAGAACCCGAATATATACTAAAATATACAGTAATGGAAGAATATAAAAATGTACATCATATAAAGGATTTAGAAAATTGTAAAAAAATAATAAAAAAAATATGCCCAGAATATGAAACTGCCTATGATAAGGTTATGAATTCAAAAAAATTACATCAGTATAATATGTTAATAGCTAGAAAGGAACTAGTAGATGAGTATTGTCAATGGCTATTTTCAATACTATTTGAACTTGAGAAAATTACTGATATATCAGACTATGATAAATATAATAAAAGAATTTATGGCTTTTTATCAGAAAGATTATTTAATGTTTGGTTAGAAAAAAATGATAACTTAAAAGTAAAAGAATTACCGGTAAATAATGTAGAAAGTGGAAGCATAAGTTGGCAAATAAAAAATCAAGTGAAAAAAATTTTAGTAGGGAGTTAAAAGGATGTACGTATATGTAATAATGCTATTATTTTCATTACTTTTTATATTACTAGCTGAAAAAAGTAATAACAATAAAGCAAAAAAAATATGGACCTTACTATCTGTAGTTCCTTTTATTTTAGTTTCAGCATTAAGATATGATGTAGGGACAGACTATTTTTATAGGTATGTACCGGATTATAACAAGATTGCCAATGGTGGAAGTGTAGACAATCTTGAGATAGGTTTTAAATTATTAGTAAATTTATGTATATTAATAACTAAGGATTATCAAATAATATTTGTAGTAACGTCAGTAGTAATAATGACATTATTTATGTATACAATACAAAGACAATCGACAAATAAAGCATTAAGCGTTACGATATTTCTATTGGGAGGATTTTTCTTTCAATCTTTAAATATTTTAAGACAATATATGGCAATAGCAATTGTATTTTTTTCATATAGATATTTGTTGAAAGACAAATACTCTGTATTTATCATAAGTGTTATTTTAGCTTTTTTTATACACAATGCAAGTATAGTGTGTTTGGTGATGCTTTTATTAAAAGATAAAGATGTTTTTAATATTAAAACAATATTAATTGTGGCTTTGACAATTTTTATTTTTGGAACGCCTTTAATAAATTTATTTAAAACTGTAGTACAGAATACAAGATTTAGCGTATACATAGATAGCCTATATGATAGAGGAGAAATGAGAAAACTAACAATACTGTCAAATGCAATTATATATACCTTTATGTATTCATTATATATTGTAAGAAAGAAAAAAAGTAAAATTACTAAAGAAGATATATTTTATATTAATATGCAAGGTCTAACGTTAATATGCATAATGTTAAGTTCAAAATTTTATTTATTTTTTAGAATAGCATATTATTTTATGGTATATCAAATAATTTCTATACCGTATTTTATTAAAACAATAAAAATAGAAGATATATATATATATTATGTAAAGGACATTTTGAAAGAAAAAATAATTATAAAAAGTGAAGTATTAAAAAAACTTCCTATTATTTTGAATGTTTTTATCATATTATATTTTAGTGTTATATTATCGTATACAAATATTTTAAATAATGATGAAGAAGTTTTACCATATAAAACAATTATTAATACAGAAAGAACTGATGTTATAAAAAACAATTAATAAAAAGTTTTAAACATAAAAAGGAAGATATAGATGACAAAGGAAAGCAATGTAAAAAAGAATTATATATATAACTTAATATATCAAATTGTAGTAATGATTTTACCATTAATAACAACGCCATATTTATCAAGGGTAATTGGACCAGAAGGAATAGGCATATATAGTTATACAATTTCAATAGTGACGTACTTTATTTTGTTTGGTTCATTGGGAACGGCAATGTATGCACAAAGAGAAATTGCATATGTACAAAATGACAAGAATAAAAGAAGCAAAGTATTTTGGGAAACATTTTTATTAAGAACGGTATCGCTTACTATTTCAATAATAATATTTTATTTTGTATTCGCAAATAATGGCGAGTATAGCACATACTATAAAATTTTGTTGTTGGAAATTTTGGCTAATATATTTGATATTAGTGCATTCTTTCAGGGCATGGAAGAATTTAAAAAAGTTATAAAAAGAAATTTAATAATAAAAATTATAAGCATAATTAGTATATTTTTGTTTGTGAAAGCTGAAAATGATATTGGAAAGTATTTACTAATATATTCGCTATCTACATTAATAGGAAATGTGTCATTGTGGTTTTATTTGCCAAAATATATAGAAAAGGTAGATATTAAAACTTTAGATATAAAGAAACATATAAAACCAACTGTAATTTTGTTTATTCCTCAAATAGCAACACAGATTTATACAGTTTTAGACAAAACTATGATAGGCTCTATGATATTGGATAAAGCAGAGGTTGGATATTATGAACAATCACAAAAAATAGTAAAACTAGTTTTGACAATTGTTACATCACTAGGTACTGTGATGCTTCCAAGGATTGCGAATAAATTTGCTAGTGGAAAAAAGGACGAAATAAAAGATAATATAATGACATCGTTTAATTTTGTATATTTTTTATCAATTCCAATGTGTTTGGGGATTGTTTCAGTTGCTAAAGACCTAATACCTATGTTTTTAGGCAATGGATTTGAAAAAAGTATATATATAATTTATGTAATAAGTCCAATCATAGTTTTAATTGGTTTGAGTAATGTTATAGGTATGCAGTTTTTATTACCAACTAAAAGACAAAAACAATATACTTGGTCAGTAATAATGGGAGCTATTACAAATTTGATATTTAATGCTATATTTATACCAGAATTTAAATCTATAGGTGCAGCTATAGGTACCATAATTGCAGAAACCGTTGTAACAGGATTACAGTTGTATTTTATTAGAAAAGAGTTTAATACTAAAGAAATATTAAAAATTAGTTTGAAATATTTAATGTCAAGTCTGGCAATGTTTATAGTTTTATGTCTATTAAATAGAACAATATTAAATAATATTGGAATGATATCAAGAATAATGATAGATATAACAGTTGGAATAGCAGTATATTTATTGGGCTTGACCGTATTGAAAGATGATTTTTTTATAAAAAATATAAAAAAGATAAAATTAAGGAATTTTTAAAATGAAAAAAATAAAAACTTTATTTATAAATAATAAATTAATAATAATAATTTCGTTTATAGCGGGTCTTATAACTCATTTTTATTTTTATACAAATGAAGTTATAAGTCCAGATGCTTTATATATTGGAAATATTCATGTTTCAGGAACATGGGAAACAAGCCTTGGAAGATGGGGAATACACTTTATTGATATATTAAGAGGAGGTCTAGTAAATAGTTTTCTTATAACAATTATTTGTATATGTTGTCTTACATTAGCTACTATAATTTTAATAAATCTATTAGATATACAAAATTCTGTAACAATAATATTATTATCTGCGTTAATGGTAGTAACGCCACAGGTTACAGAAACACTAATGTTTATATATTCAGCTGATGCATATTGTTTTGCTATGCTATTATCTGTATTAGCTGTATATTTTATGTATAAAAAAGATGAAATAAAAAGCAAGATTTATTCTGTAATTTGTATAATATTGACATTATCAATATATCAGGCATATATAGGAGTAATTGTTGCATTAGCAATAATAGTACCAATTGCAAAAATTTTAAGCGGTGAAGAATTAGAAAACGCATTAAAGAAGATTGGGAAAAGCCTAATAATAGGAATAATAGGTGTGATTACATATTACCTAATAACAGCAATAATACTTAAAATAACAGGAAATAGCTTCTCAACATATGGTGGAGCAAATAATATTGGAATAAGCACATTGAAAAACTTAATACCAATGACACTAAAAACATACAGGACTTTTTTTCAATACTTTTTTGGCGAAGAACTTATATACAATCAATATTGGAAAAGAAATGTAATAAATTTTTTAATAATGACTGTAACAATAGTAAATGCTATTTATATTATAATAAAAAAACAACAATATAAAAATAAAATAAATATATTGATAATAGGTTTACTTGTGATAATATTACCAATAGGTGTAAATATAATAAACATAATAGCTCCGGAAAGAGATAACAATTTAACGATGGGAATGTCATATGTTTTGATATATGTGCTTGTATTAAAAATATCAGATATATTAAAAAGTTTGACAACAAATAAAATATTAAATAATACTATACAAATATTAATAGCTATAATCTTGATTACGTTTGTACTATCAGATAATGCAAGCTATATGGCTAGAAAAGAAATTTATAATAATTATTATTCCACAGCTACAAGGATACTAACTAAAATAGAAAGCTATGATGGATATAACAAGAATACAAAAATTCTAATAGGTGGACTAGTAAAATATTCACCCGATATTGCCAAATTAGGAAATGGCTTTATATCAAATGATTTTGAAACGTGGGCTAATTATGATGGAGTAGTTATGATAAATAAATTTTTATATAATTATATTGGAACAACTATAAATTTATGTGATAAAGAAGATTATGTAAAAATTGTAAGTAGTGAAGAATATAAAAATATGGATATATTTCCATATGAAGA
Source organism: uncultured Clostridia bacterium (assembly GCA_934148985.1). Lineage (GTDB taxonomy): Bacteria > Bacillota > Clostridia > TANB77 > CAG-508 > CAG-269. Next base: position 17,008 of record CAKPDO010000005.1, on the reverse strand, counting down.
ATGTACCAAAATGATTGATGGAATATTGGTTGTAAAATTGGAAGAAGAACCAACAATAATATAAAGCAGAAAGAGGTTACAGGTTATTATGGAACAAAATAAAAAAGTAAAAAAACGCATTATTTACATAGATGTACTAAATATATTGGCGATGATTTGTGTAGTTGCAATGCATTGTAATGGTATTGTACATGGATATTCAACAGATAGAGCATGGACTACAAGTCTGTTGGTTGAAGTTATTTGCTTTTGGGCAGTACCTGTCTTTTTAATGATTACTGGCGCAACATTAATGAATTACAGAAAAAAATATGATACAAAAACGTTTTTCAGAAAAAGAGTTATGAAAGTAGTAGTTCCTTTTGTTTTTTGGGCAGCTGTTATGATTATATGGAAATATATAAATGGAGCATTAGAGATAGAACATTTTACAATAAAAGAAATATTAAATATAATTTTTTCTAATGGAGAAGAAAGCACATATTATTTTATATTTCTTATTTTGGGAGTATATTTAACAATGCCAGTAATATCACATTTGGCTGATGAAAAATACAGAAATACTTTATGGTATGCTGTTGCTGTATTATTTGTTACACAGTCTGTACTACCTGTTGTATTAGAAATGTTTGGAATAACATATAATGGAGATTTATCACTTCTTTTTAATGGATATTTAATATTTATTTTCCTTGGATATTTATTATCGACGACGGAAAAATTAAATAAAAAATATATGCGTATAATTTATTGTTTGGGAATAATATCTGTAATTTCTAGGTATATACTGATATATTATTTTTCTACAAAAAATGGAACTTTGGATAGAAGATTATTTGGTTATACACAATTTCATTCGGTGTTTTTAGCAAGTGCGGTATTTATATTTTTTAAGAATATGAATTTTATAGCTATAGAAGAAAATAACAAAGTATCTAGTATATTAGCTAATATGTCAGGATGCAGTTTTGGAATTTATTTAATACATAAGATAGTTATTTATTATGAGGTTACATTGCTGGAACTTAGCATTTATAGCTGGCAGTGGAGAACTATAGGTGTTATAACAACATATATAATTTCATTATGTATTGTTTATCTTTTAAAGAAAATACCTATAGTAAAAAGAATAGTACCATAATAAGAAAGGAAAATGAAAATGAAAAAATACAATTACCTAATAGTAGGCTCAGGCCTATTTGGAGCAACATTTGCTCATGAAGCAACAAAAAAAGGAAAGAAATGTTTAGTAATAGATAAACGTCCTCATATAGCAGGAAACATCTACACAGAAAACAAAGACGGAATAAATGTCCACAAATATGGAGCACACATATTCCACACAAGTAACAAAGAAATATGGGATTATATAAATCAATTTGCAGAATTTAACAGATATACAAACTCGCCAGTTGCAAGATACAAAGATGAATTATACAATATGCCATTTAACATGAACACATTTAACAAATTATGGGGAGTAACAACACCAAAACAAGCAAAAGAAAAAATTGAAGAAGAAAAAAGAGAAGCAAAAATAACAAATCCACAAAATCTAGAAGAACAAGCAATCAGCCTAGTTGGAAAAACAATATATGAAAAATTAGTAAAAGGATATACAGAAAAGCAATGGGGAAAAAGAGCAACAGAATTACCAAGTTTCATAATAAAGAGATTGCCTGTAAGATTTATATATGATAATAATTACTTTAACGACATATATCAAGGAATTCCAATAGGCGGATACACTGGAATAATAGAAAAAATGCTAGAGGGAATAGAAGTAAAATTAAATTGTGATTTCTTTGAAAATAGAGAAGAATTAGAAAACATTGCTGAAAAAATTATATTTACAGGTCCAATTGATAAATATTACAATTATCAATATGGAGAATTAGAATATAGAAGTTTAAGATTTGAAACAGAAGAACTTGATGAAGAAAATTATCAAGGAAATGCTGTTGTAAATTATACAGAATATGAAATACCATATACAAGAATAATAGAACATAAGCATTTTGAGTATGGTCCAAGCCTTGGAAAAATAGCAGAAGGAATAACAGCTCAAAAAACAATCATAACAAAAGAATATCCAGACAAATGGTTACAAGGAAAAGAACCATATTATACAATGAATGATGAAAAAAACACTAAACTTTACGAAAAATATAAAGAACTAGCAAATAAAGACAATAAAGTTATATTTGGAGGAAGATTAGGACAATACAAATATTTTGATATGGACAAAGTAATTTTAGAAGCATTAAATTTAGCAAAAGAAGAATTAAATTAAAAAACTATGAACAAGTAGGCATATAATTCAAAATTATAGAAAGGTATGGTGAAGAAAAATGGGAAAACATAGTAAGGAAAATGTAAAAGAAAAGAAAAAGACAAGTGTATTCAAAATAATTTTAAGAATATTATTGGTAATACTAATAATTTTAGTAATATTAGCAGGTATTGGAGTAGGGTTCATTAGTAGCAAGCTTGGAAAACTAAATGTAGAAAAGATTGATGAAACACAAATTGGTATATCAGAAGATACTAAAAAAGAACTTTCTGGATATAGAAATATAGCATTATTAGGAATAGATAGTCGTGCAGATGATTATGGTCTTGGAAATAGAAGTGATTGTATTATAATTGCAAGTATGGATCAGAAAACAAAAAATATAAAACTAATATCTGTATATAGAGATACATATATGCAAGTAGAAGAAAAGGGTAAAAAAGTGTTAGATAAAGTAACACATGCATATTCATATGGCGGAGCACAAAACACACTAAAAGCTTTAAATACAAACTTAGACCTAAATATATCTGAATATTTAACCGTAAACTTTGATGCAGTAATTGCAGCCGTTGATGTTATGGGCGGAGTTACAATAGATATAGAAAAAGAAGAATTAAAATATATAAATGATTATATACATGCAACTTCACAAAGTTCAGGAATAAAATCGTCAGATGTAACAAAAGCTGGAAAGCAAACACTGGATGGTGTACAAGCTGTTGCATATTCAAGGATAAGATATACGGCTGGTGGAGACTATAAAAGAACAGAAAGAATGAGAACAGTAATAGAAGCGATGCTTGAAAAAGCCAAGACTTTGAGTGTAACAAAATTAAATCAATTAGTAAATACAATGCTTCCAAAAATAAATACCAATATAACAGGAACAGAAATTTTAGGATTAGCACCAAGTATAGCATCATACAATATAACTGACAGCATGGGATGGCCATATGAAACAAAAGGTATAACATTAGATAGATGGTATGGTATACCAGTAACATTGGAAAGTAATGTTGAAAAATTACACAAAGAATTTTTTGGGCAATCTGATTATGTAGTAAATGACACAATTAAAAGTATTAGTAATCAAATTATCAAAAAAACAAATTATAAATAAAAAATAATATGAATAAACCCTCTTGAAAGAAACAAAAATCTTTCAAGAGGGTTTATTAACTACTGATTTTGAAATTTAACCTTAGCAGCAGTAATCTTATTTTGTTCAGCTACATCAGTTTTATACCAACCTTTTTCAGCCATTAAATTATAAATTTTATTTTGAATATCTAAAGACGTATTTAAAGCATCTTTAAAAGCTGTATGAACTTCACTTGTTGTAGACTCAAGTGCACCATGAAGATATAAATCACATACACCTTTAATAACTAGTAATTCATCTTCCATTAATTCTTTGTCGTCCATAAAAGTTCCCCTTTCTATAATAGATTTAAAAACTTATTAAATAATTCAGTATGCTTATTTTCAAGCTCTTTTACATAAGAAGAAAGATTAACATCTAATAATTTACTAGATGTTTTGCAACTATTATTTTTCATAAAATTCTCATGTGAAATAGCATCTTCAACATACAAAAGTTCTTTACTTGTCATAAAAAATCACCACCTAAGAATTAATATTTACAAATAAAAATAAAATATACAGATTGGAAAAAGTTGGAATAAAAAATAAAACATATAAAAATGTTAGATTTTTACTATAAAATATCGTATAATGATAAAAAAAGGTTATTTTTTGTATTAGGACCGTATCATTTTATTAAATGATACGGTCACAATTAAAAAATCACAAAAGTATTGGTTCAATTTGTTCGCCATCCAAAGCGGCTTCCACAGTTTTAATAATATATTCAGGGTCAAACACGATAGACCTAGGTTTAGTAATAGGATTATCTTGTTTAAAAGGAACAAAATAATAATTTTTACGGTTAATCAAACTACCAATGCTTACCAAATTAGCTCCAAGTCCATTATTTGTTGAAGGTGCTATCACAACTGGCAAATTATTTCTTAAGTGAGATTTAACAGCCATTAAGGCAGGTGTATCTATAATATCACAGGCAAGTTTTGACATAGTGTTTCCACTTGCAGGTGCAACTATCATAACATCAGTTAAATGTTTAGGGCCAATTGGTTCGGCTCCTTGAATTGTATGAATAATATCCTTTCCAGAAATATCTTTAATTTCATTAATAAATTCATTTGCTTTACCAAATTTTGTATCAAGTTCATAGCTATTATAAGACATAATAGGAATTATATCGGCCCCAGCTTTTTTTAGTTCTTTCATTTTAGGAATTGTTTTACCAAAAGTACAGAAAGAACCAGTAAGTACAAACCCAATTTTTTTACCTTTTACTTCCAAAATTCATCGTAGCCTCCTTTCAAAATATCTTTGTATATAATATGAAACTTGAATGTAATTTTTGCGTGAAATTTGTAAAATTTTGAGGATAAATTTTACAATATTAATACTTTTTAAAATTTGACATATAATAAAATATGTGCTATTATAATAGTGCAATTGCAAATCAAGTTAATTCAAGAATAACAAAAAAGACTGGGAAACGTGTCAAATCCCAGTCTTTTTGTACGTTTACTCCCCTAAGCTTTTTACGATTAAGTAAATAAGATAAAGTTTCAACAATCTCATCAAGTCCTCCAAGAATAACCCTCCTTTCCACCTTTAAGTGAAAGGCAACATCAACTGTAAACTATTTGTAGGATTTTGTCAATATTAAAACTTGAATTATGGGTTGTCAAAACAATTATATTATGATAAAATTTGAAAAAATATACCCAAAAAGAACCGGTCCAAATGGGATACCCAAAAAGAACCGGTCCAAATGGGATACCCAAAAAGAACCGGTCCCAATGGGACAAATGGGTACAGAAAGGAAGAAAAAAATGCAAGAAAAATACACATGGAATTTAAAAGATATTTTCAAAACAGAAGATGATTTTGAAGAAGAAATAAAAGAATTAAATTCAACATTGGAGGAAATAAAAAAATACACGGGAAAATTATCTCAAAGTTCACAAAATATTTATGAGTGCTACAAAAATTATGAAAAAGCGCTAGAATACTATGAAAAAATATATAGTTATGGAATGTTAAAATTTCATTTAGACATGTCAGATAGTGAAAATATAAAATTATTTAAAAGATGTGAGGCAATAGGCACAGAATTTGAAAAAATAGCATCATTTATCACACCTGAAATAACAGATATAGACACTGAAACTTTACTAAAATATTTAAATGAAAACGAAGAGCTTAAAAGATATGAAAGATTAATAAAAGAAATTATAAAAAATAAAGAACATATTTTGTCAAAAGAAGAAGAAAATATTCTAGCAAATTATTCTGAAATTTTTAATAGCAGTGAAAATACATATGATATTTTAACAAATACGGAATTTAAGTTTGGAAATATTATAGATGAAAATGGTAAAGAAGTAGAAATGACAGATAGTAATTATACAATTTTCTTAAAAAGCAAAAATGAAGAGGTTAGAAAGCAAGCTTTTGACCTAATGTATAAAAAATATAAGGAATTTTTAAATACAATAGGAGAACTTTATATATCAAGGGTTAAACAAGACACAATAACAGCAAGGCTTCGTAAATACTCATCATCTTTAGAAAAGGCTGTAGATAGTGATGACTCAAATTTAAAAGTTTATAATAGTTTGATTGATGCAGTACATAGCAAAATGAATGTAAACCATGAGTTTATAAAACTAAAAAAAGAGTTGTTAAAAAAGAATGAAATGCACATATATGATGTATATGTAAATCCAATTGAGGTAAAAAGTGATAAGATATCATTTGAAGAAGCAAAAAACGATGTATTAAATGCATTAAAAATATTAGGAGAAGAGTATACAAGTAAACTAAATGAAGCATTTGAAAATAGATGGATAGATGTGTATCCAAAATCAAACAAAAGGGGAGGAGCATATAGCATGGGAGTTTATGGTGTACATCCTTTTGTTTTGGATAACTTTGTAAGTGAAAAAAGAGATGTAAGTACAATTGCCCATGAATTAGGCCATTCAATGCATTCATATTATTCAAACAAAACACAGAATGTTATAGATGCTAATTATACTATAATGGTAGCAGAAATTGCGTCTACAACAAATGAAATTTTGCTTGCTAAATATCAAATTAATAATGAAAAAAATAAAAATAAAAAAGCAGAAATTATATACGAATTACTTGAAATGATTAGAGCAACTTTATTTAGGCAAGCAATGTTTGCTGAATTTGAAAAAAATGTTCACGAGAGAATAGGAAGTGGTGAGGTTTTATCATCAAGTGATTTATCTGAAATTTATTATAATTTAAATAAAGAGTATTTTGGAAAAGATTGTGTTATAGATGAACAAATAAAATATGAATGGGCAAGAATACCTCATTTTTATACACCATTTTATGTATACAAGTATGCAACAGGAGTTTCAGCGGCAATAATTATTGCAAGTAACATTTTAGCTAAAAAAGATGGATATGTAGAAAAATATATAAATATGTTAAAACAAGGATGTACGAAAAAAGCAGTTGAATTGTTAAAAATGGTAGATGTTGATTTAGAGAATATAAATACATACGAAGGTGCAATTGATTTTTATAATAAGCTAATATTGGAATTAAAAGATTTAATTTAAATTGTGATAGGGGATAATATAATATGGAACAAGTTTTAGAAAAAGAAGAAATTAACCAAGAAAAAGAGATAATAAAAACAAAGCAAGAAAAGAAACATCATAAAATACTTGGTATTACTTGTTGGAGATTATTTGCGTATTTCATAATATATAGTGTAATAGGATTTATTGTAGAAACATTATTTGGTCTAGCAAAATACGGAACTTTAGAAAGTAGACAAAGCTTTTTATACGGACCATTTTGTGCAATATATGGGATTGGTGCAATTATAATGATTTTATCTCTCCAATATTTTAAGAAAAATTACAACACTCTCTTTATAGGAGGATGTATGGTTGGCTCTATTACAGAGTATTTGGTAAGTTGGATAGGTGAAATGATTTTACATTTAAAATGGTGGGACTATTCTAAAATGCCATTTAATCTTAATGGAAGAATTTGCTTGCTATATACCGTATTTTGGGGATTTTTGGGTTTATATTTGATGATTTCTGTAAATCCTAAAGTAGACAAATTAATTAATTTTATAAAAGGTAAACTTTCAACTGATTTATTACAAATATGTGTTGTACTATGTACATTATTTATGTTTATGGATTGCATGTCAACAGCTTTTGCTTTGTCATTTTTTACTATCAGAACAGTAAAGGAAAAGGGAATAGAGGTTAAAAATCAAGCATATATGGATAAGGCATATGATGATATTTATAGTGATGAAGTTCTTGTAAAAATAATAAACAGATTTTTTAATGATAAAAAAATGATAATGACTTTTCCAAGGCTTACTATTGCTGATTCTAATGGAGATATTGTCAAAGTTTGTGAGCTATATCCAGAACTTAGAACTTATTATTGTAAATTTGGAGGAGAGTAAAAACAATAGTAATGTATAGTCGAAATAAAAATATATAAATAATTTAAAGCCTAGGACATCTTAATTCTAGGCTTTAAAAAATTACAAATCAGCCAAAGGATTTCTCTCAACAGCATTTCTAACTTGTTCATTACTTACATGAGTATAAATTTCAGTAGTAGAAATACTTTCATGACCTAATAGTTCTTGTAAAGCTCTTATATCAACCCCACCATATTGATACATAAGAGTAGCAGCTGTATGGCGCAACTTATGAACAGAATATTTAGTAGAATCAATACCAGCTAAACGTAGTTCCTTGTAAATAATTTCTTGAACAGTACGTTTTCCAATTCTTTGACGTCTTTCACTCAAAAATAGAGCCATATCAGAATTTTTATCATCTTTTTTTACACCAGTTTTAGGTCTAACAGACAAATATTCTTTTACAGCATTAATACAGGCTTTATTCAAATAAATCATTCGCTCTTTATTTCCTTTACCAATAACATTCATTTGACATTCTTCAAAGTTAATATCTTTAATATTAATACTAACTAATTCAGATAAACGCATACCACAATTCAAAAAAAGAGTAGTAATTGCATGATCTCTTTCACAATTTCTATTGTCTTCATTTTCAGACACTTCAAGCAATTTTTTACTTTGTTCTAATGTTAAATATTTAGGCAATCTTTTATCTAATTTAGGAGTTTCTAAATTTTGAGTTGGGTTTATTTTAATTATATTTTTAAGGCATAAATAATTAAAAAAAACTCTTAAGCTGGATGCTTTTCTCGACCTTGTTGATGCTTTGCTATTGTTATTTGCAGTTAGATATGCTAAAAACGAATGTAGGTCATCTAGTTTTATTTTTTCAATTGTATCTAATGAAACATCATCATAATCAATTTTTTCTAGGTCTGTTTCATCTGTCAAATGAAAATGTATTTTTATAAATTTTAAAAATGTTGCAAGGTCATAATTATATTCTTTTACAGTATTTGGCGATTTGTTTTGTATTGTTACCATATAGTCTAAAAAACCGTTTAAATAGTCTGGATTTTTTTCTCTTGAAATCATTTGTTTTTCCTCCGTTTCGTTAATGATTTTATTATATATTCGAAAGTTTTAAAAGTCAATTGATATTGACAAATATTTGTTTATGTTTTATTATCTAAAATGAAAAGGGGGAAAATGAAATGAAAAAAAGAAGAAGAAACAATAAAAAGAAAAGAGTTATGCTTTTGGTGATAATAGTGGTTTGTGCGTTACTTGTAATAAGAATTAATTTAAAAAAGGAAAGCGCAAAAAAAACAATAGCAAATAACAACAACGAAACAAAACAAATATCTAATGAACAAACTAACCAGAACCAAGAAGAAAATGTTGAAGATAATTTGCTAGAACAAAAATTAAAAACAGGGGAAAAATTAAGTGAAAATGGATTACCAGTATTAATGTATCATTTTTTCTATGATAAATCAAAAGATTCTGGAAAAGATGCAAATTGGATAGAAATATCGAATTTTGATGAACAAATGAAATATTTGGCGGAAAATGATTTTTATTTCCCAACATGGGAACAGGTAGAAAATTATATTGAAGAAAAACAAGAGTTACCAGAAAAAAGTGTAGTCATAACTGTAGATGATGGCGACCCATCTTTTTTCGAATTAGCCGTTCCTATTATTCAAAAATACAAAATACCAGTAACATCATTTGTAATAACATATTGGTATGGAAATAGGGCAAATGATAAACAAAAATATGTAGATTATCAATCACATTCATATGATATGCACAAAGCAGGAAAGAATGGAAAAGGAGTAATGCTTTCATGGGACTATGATAAAATTAAGGATGATATTTTGCTATCAAGAGAGGTATTAGGAGGAGCAACCATTTTTTGCTATCCATTTGGACAATATAATGATTTAGATATTAAAGTTTTGAAAGAAAACGGATATAAACTTGCTTTTACAACTAAAGGAGGCAGAGTGAAAAAAGGTGGTTCTAAATATGAATTGCCTCGAGTTAGAATTTCGGGAAATACTAGTATGTTAGAATTTAAGAAAAAAGTAGAATAAAAATTATCATTAGGACTGTATAGTTTTATGAAAAAATAATACGGTCCTAATGATAAAAGTTATATAATATTTTGTACATAAATTTTATAACTACAAGAAAGTAAAACAGATTTAAGTAGATATTTATTACCATCTCCGGATTCTGTATCTACAAAATCCTCATGGTTATATGCACACCTTAAAGCTTGTTCAAATAAGGTACAAAATCTATCATAAGCATGTTCTACATCTGTATGTTTTAAAGCTATTTCAAATAAATTATATATTTCGTTCATACTATAAACTTGTTTCAAAATGCAAATTGCAAAGATTTTAGCACATTGAATTTTAGAATATTTTTTCTTAACAGGTGCATCTATTAAATGATTTTTTACATAATTATTAATCATAGTCTTTGTCAAAATTTGATTTTCTTGTTTTTCTTCATTATCACTATTACAAGGTAAAAAAACTGCTAAAGAAGAATTTATAAAAGTTACTACTTGGTCTAAATATAAATCTACATTCGGTAGTTCATTCCATCTTGGAATATGAATTTTATCTAATGATATTAAATCTTTTTTATTACACATATTATTACTCACTTTCCTTCAGTTACCAATGATAACATTTTTAGAAGAAGTAGTCAAGTGAATTGACAAAGTAAGTCAAATATGATAATCTAGTCTAGCAAACCAAATAAAAGGAGAAAAGATATGAAATCAAAGGAAAAAAATAAATTTAGAGATGTGCCAGTATTTAATAATATAAAAGAAGTAATAGAAAATTCAGTAAAATTATATAAAAATAATGTCGCATTTGTTACAAAAATAAAGAAAGAAGATAAGAGCGTAGAATATATAAATCATACATATCAAAATCTATTGGATGATATAAATTCATTTGGAACATCGCTTTACAAATTAGGTCTAAAAGGAAAAAGAATTGCAATTTGCGGAAGAAATAGATATGAGTGGGTAGTAGCACACTTAAGTAATTTATTTGGCGGAATAGTTTCGGTTCCAATAGATAAAGAATTGCAACTTAATGAATTAGAAGATTCATTAGTTAGAAGCAAAGCTGATGCAATTGTATTTGACGAAAAATATGAAGAAAATATATCTATAATAAAACAAAATGGAAGAACCAATATACATAATTTCATATGTATGAGTAACGTAGATGGCTATACAAAATTTGAAGATCTTTTAAAAGATGGGAAAAAAGAAATCCAAAATGGTACTGATGAATTTATAAAAAATAAAGTAAATTCAGAAACTATGAGTATACTTTTATTTACGTCAGGAACAACTTCTAAATCAAAGGCGGTAATGTTAAATCAAAAAGCAATTGCAGCAAATATTGCAGATATGCTGATGGTAGAAAGTTTATATCCTACAGATACAAATATTGCGTTTTTACCATTTCACCATATTTTTGGTTCAACAGGTATGCTTGTTATGCTTGCGACAGGCGTACGAACGGTATTCCCTGATGGATTAAAGTATATAAAGCAAAATTTAAAAGAATATGGAGTCTCGGTTTTTGTTGGGGTACCTTTACTTGTAAATAAGATGTATGAAAATATAGAAAAAGAGATTGAAAAACAGGGAAAAACAAAAATAATCAATTTTGCAACTAAAGTAAGCAACTTTTTATTAAAATTTCATATTGACATAAGGAGAAAATTATTTAAACAGGTTTTAGATGGATTAGGCGGAAAAATGAGATTTATAATATCAGGAGGAGCGCCTTTAGATAAAAAAGTATCTGTTAAGTTTAACGAATTTGGTGTGCATTTAATTCAAGGATATGGACTCACTGAAACATGCCCTGTTATTGCTGCTGAAAATGATAAGTATGTTAGAAGTGGCTCTGTAGGTTTTCCTATGAATCACGTAACGGTTGAAATAGTAAATAAAGATAAAGACGGAATAGGGGAGGTTCGAGTAAAAGGACCTAATATAATGATGGGATATTATGAAAATGAGGAAGCAACAAATAAAGTATTAAAAGATGGATGGTTTTATACCGGAGATTTAGGATATATTGATAAAGATGGATTTTTATTCTTGACAGGAAGGGAAAAAGATGTTATTGTAATGAAAAATGGTAAAAAAGTTTTTCCAGAAGAGCTTGAGATTCTAGTCAATAAATTGCCAGAAGTTGAAGAAAGCTTTATTTATGGAATGGCTCAAAAAGGAGATAAAAATAACCCTATGATTTCTGTAAAGATAGTTTATAATAAAGATGCAATAAAGGGAAGAAACGAAAAAGAACTACATGATATATTATGGACTAAAATCAAAGAAATTAATAAAACTTTACCACCATATAAATATATTAAAAATATGATTTTAACAGATGAGCCTTTAATAAAAACTACTACTCATAAGATTAAGAGAAAAGAGGAATTAGCGAAAATTGAAGGAATTTAAAAGGAGAGTGATTTAATGCAGGATTTAGAAGAAAACCTTAGAATTTTATCTTCACAAGAAAAAAAATTAAAAGATTTAGGTGATTCACTTTGACATACCTAAAATAGAAGAAGACTTGAAAAAATTAGAAGAAGAAACAACAAAGCCTGAATTTTGGGAAGATACTCAAAATTCAAATACGGTGTTATCAAAAATAAAAAGTCTAAAAGGTAGAAGCCAAAAGTATAGAGAGCTCGAAAATGAAATAAGTAATACCATAGAACTAATAGATTTATTAAAACTAGAGCCGGATGAAGAACTGGCTGTAGAAATGGAAAAAGATATAAAAAAAATAAATAAAGATCTAGAAAAATTTGAAATAGAAACACTTTTATCAGGCAAATATGACAAAAACAATGCAATATTAACATTACATCCTGGAGCAGGAGGAACAGAAGCACAAGATTGGGCAGAAATGTTATATAGAATGTACACTAGATGGGCAGTTAAGTCAGGATATAAAGTTGAAGAATTAGATTATTTAGAAGGTGATGAAGCAGGTCTAAAAAGTGTTACATTTGAAGTAACAGGTGAAAATGCTTATGGGTATTTAAAAGGAGAAATGGGAGTACATAGATTAGTAAGGATATCACCATTTGATAGTGGTGGAAGACGTCATACATCTTTTGCATCACTTGAAGTATTGCCTGAAATAACTGATGATGTAGATTTATATATAAATCCAGATGATATAAAAATGGATGTATATAGAGCATCTGGGGCTGGAGGACAGCATGTAAATAAAACATCGTCAGCAGTAAGATTGACACACATTCCAACAGGAATAATAACTTCATGTCAAACTCAAAGGTCACAGCTTCAAAACAGAGAATATGCAATGAAAATGTTAAAATCTAAACTATTAGATTTAAAAGAAAGAGAACACAAGGAAACAATTGATGAGTTAAAAGGTGTTCAAAGAGATATTGCTTGGGGAAGTCAAATACGTTCATATGTATTTTGCCCATATACTTTAGTAAAAGACCACAGAACAAATTATGAAGTACGGAAATGTTCAAAGCGTTATGGATGGCGAATTAGATGGCTTTATTGAAAGCTACTTGAAACAAGGTGTAACATAATTATTTTTTAAACATAATATATTAATAGTAAGCCATATTTAATTAAATAGGTGTGTAATAAAAAAATAAAGAAGGTGCCAACATGGACACAGTAGTATTAAAATTTGGAGGAAGTTCAGTTGCGGACAATATTAAATTAAATGTTGTTGCAGAAAAAATCAAAAGTTTTTATGATGAGGGAAAAAGAATTGTTGTTGTTGTTTCGGCTCAAGGAAAAACAACAGACAATTTAATTAAAGAGGCTTTAAGCTTATCAAGTGTCCCTAACGAAAGAGAATTAGATGTGTTATTAAGTACAGGGGAGCAAATTACAATGGCAAAACTTGCAATATTACTAAATAGGCTTGAAATGCCAGCAATTTCACTTACAGGATGGCAAGCACGGAATTTATACTAATAATACAAATCAGGATGCAATTATAGAAGACATAGATACATCAAGAATAGAAAAAGAGCTAGAAAATGGAAAGATTGTAATTATTGCGGGATTTCAAGGTATAAACCCTAGTATGGATATTACAACTTTAGGCAGAGGAGGCTCTGATACCACAGCAGTTGCAGTAGCGGCTAAATTAAAAGCCACAAAATGTTATATTTTTTCAGATGTAGACGGGGTATACACAACAGACCCAAGGCAAACAAAAGTTGCAAGGAAAATAAATACTTTATCATATACAGAAATGTTAGATATTGCAGATGAAGGAGCTAAAGTCCTTCATAATAGATGTGTTGAAGTAGGAGAAAAATTCAATGTTCCAATAATTGCCAAATCGACATTTAACAATAATGATGGAACTATAATAAATGATAAAATAGAGGGTGGATATGTAAAAAATATTGTAAAAAATGATAATATTTTATATGCTCATATTACATCAAAAGATTATTCTTTAGAAAAATTTAATACAATTTACAATTCTTTTATAGAGGCAGAATTAAATGTTAAAAATTTAGTAAATAGTAGTGAAAATAATATGCTGGATATTTCATTTACAGTGCCAAAAGCAAAATTTAATAAACTTGCAAGCTTACTTGAAAATAAGTTTCCAGAACTTAAAAGCAGCTATTTAGAGATAACTAGAATTTCTATTATAGGAAATGGAATTATGAGTAATAATAGTGTATTAAATAAAACAATGAATGTTATCGAAAAAAATAAGCTAGACATAATAAGTATGGAAATAAATGAAACAAAAATTGCTATTATGTTTAAAACTATCATACCAAATGAAATTTTAGAAGAATTACACAAAATTTTAATATAATTTAAAGGACCTACAGGGTCCTTTTTTAGTTCTAAAACCCTAATTTGTGAATATATTATTTATAGCTTAGGAGGAATGGAAAAATGGTTGTTGATGAAAGAAAAAATGTTAATAATTTAAATAATATAATTCAAAATTTAATTTTAGAAAATAGAAATAAATTAAGTATATCACGGAGTAAAAGATGTGCTTAGTTTTGATGACCAAGTTGTTATTATGGAAACAGAGCTCGGCCTTTTAACAATAAAAGGGGAAGATTTAAAAATAAATAAACTTAGCATAGATACCCAAGAGATAGTTGTAGAGGGTCAAATAAACAATTTAGGCTATAGTGATCATTCTAAAAAAGAACAAGAGCGGTGGACTATTTAGCAAAATATTTAAGTAAAGTTAAGGAGATAGGTTTAAATTGGCTATAAATCAAGCGTATTTGTTTTTAGTGTTTGCGTTAAATGGAATATTTATAGGAATATTATTTGATTTTTTTAGAATATTAAGGAAATCCTTTAAAACAGTTAATTTTATAACAAATATTGAAGATATTTTATTTTGGATATTAACAGGTTTAAGTATAATCTATTGTATGTACAATTTTTCTGGCGGAGCATTAAGATTTTTTATGCTATTAGGCCTAATTTTGGGAATATTATTATATATGTTAACACTTAGTGATTTTTTAGTAAAAATTGTTGTAAAAATAATATCAATTATTAAAAAATTCGTGCTTGGAATTCTAAAAATCATAATATTTCCATTTAAAGCGATTTTTAGAATAATAGAAAAATTTTTATTTAGACCAATATATTTAATATATATAAAAATTCAAAATAATGTGACAAAAAAACTAAAAAACGCATTTAATAATATAAATAAATCAAAAAAAGCTCAAAAAACTTGAGTAACTAGAGGGATTTTGTCTTTAAATGGAGAATAATAAAATAGTATAGGAAAATAGGAAAGATGGTACATATGAAAAGAAAAACAAAACTATTAAAGAAATTAATATTTATAGCAATTTTAGTTTATGCTATAATAACAGTCATTAATCAACAAAAAATATTAAATACATATAGTGAACAAGAACAGGCATTAGCTACACAAATTGCCGAAGCAAAAGAATATCAAGAAAAATTAAATAAAGAAAAAGATAATGTAAATTCAGCAGAATATATAGAGGCAATTGCGAGAGAAAAATTAGATATGTATTTACCAAATGAAAGAGTTTATGTAGACCAAGAAAATTAAAATCCTTGAATTTTAATGTTTTTCAAGGATTTTTTCGTTATGTTACTTCACAAAACGCCAAAAGTGTGATATAATTAGCAAGTAAAAATTTTTTTCTATAAATAATCCCAAAATTAGAATCAAAAATTTGTAAAAAGGAGAATAAAATATGTCAGATTTAGAAAGTTTAACATTATTAGAATTAAAAAAACTAGCCAAAGAAAATAATATAAGAAACATATCAAAATTAAAAAAAGAAGAACTTATTGAAGTTTTAAAAAGTATACAAAACAACAGCTTTGAAGAAGCTGAGGATGAAGATTTAGAAGATGAAGAAGACGATGAAGCTGTAGAAGAAAAAGAAGAAACACGTAGTAGATATGATGCTTCAGATGACGAAGTAGAAAAACTAGAAGACACTGGAACAGTTGCATATCAAGTAAATAATGAAGAAGATGAAATAATAGAGGGAATATTAGAAGTATTGCCAGATGGTTATGGCTTCTTAAGAGGAGATAACTATTTATCAAGCCCTAAAGATGTATATATATCTCCTATTCAAATTAGAAGATTTAAATTAACTACAGGGGATTTAGTAAAAGGAATTTCGAGATGCAAAGAGGGAGAAAAATTTCCATCTTTAATATTTGTTGGAGAAGTAAATGGAGAACATCCAGAAAAAGCAGCTAAAAGAACAAGATTTGAAGATTTAACACCTATATATCCTGATGAAAGATTAAAACTAGAAACAATACCTACAAATTATGCAACAAGAATGATAGACATAATCTCACCAATAGGAAAGGGACAAAGAGGATTAATCGTTGCACAACCAAAAGCTGGAAAAACAACATTACTAAAAGAAATCGCAAATAGCATAACAACAAACAACCCAGAATGTGAACTTATAATGCTTCTTATAGACGAAAGACCAGAAGAAGTTACAGATATGAAACGTTCAATAAAAGGACAAGTTGTATATTCAACATTTGACGAATTACCAGAACATCATGCAAAAGTTGCAGAAATGGTAATAGAAAGAGCAAA